>NZ_JBVHVT010000026.1:78686-98129 GCF_055564695.1 Streptomyces sp. NPDC029014 | reverse complement strand
CTAGGGAGGAGGAGGGCGGGCTCCACCCCCCCCCCCTCCCCCCCCCCCCCCCCCCCCCCCCCCCCCCCCCCCCCCCCCACTGCCTGCTCAGGTCACTCAGGGGGCGAGGCGGGCGGCGAGCGTCGGCAGCAGGCGGAGCGCATTGGCCCGGCCGATCTCGGCCCTCTCGGCCTCCGTCCACCCGTCGTACGCGGCGAAGCCGGCCGTGTTCTCGGTGGTGTGGGAGGCGGGCATGAAGGGGTAGTCGCTGCCGTACAGGATGTGGCCGGTACCCGCGAGACGGGTCAGGGCGGGCAGCGCGAACTCGTTGGCGGACATGGCGATGTCGTAGTGCAGCCGGCCCAGCGTGCCGATCACGTCCGCCGGGGCCCGGTCCGCCAGGTAGGCGCCGATCGTCGGGCCGTAGGTGAGTCGGCGGGCCAGGAACGGCAGGGTGCCGCCCGCATGCGAGAGGATCAGCTGCAGGTCGGGCAGCCGGTTGAGGACGCCGTTGAAGAGCAGGCTCGCCGCGGTGCGGGTGGTCTCGAAGGTGAACTCGTACAGCGACGCCGGCAGGTCGAAGGTCGCCAGGTCCCGGTTCGACGGGGTGGCCGGGTGGACGTGGACTACCGCGCCGCGCTCGGCGATCTCCGCGAACAGCGGCTCGAACTCCGGGTCTCCGAGGTAGCGCTGCCCGTACGAGGTCAGCACGCCCGCGCCGTCCAGCCCCAACTCGTCGAGCGCGTAGCGCAGTTCCTCGCGGGCGGCGGCCACGTCGGGCAGCGGCAGGATCGCGAACGCGCCGAATCGGGTGGGGTGTTCGCGGACCAGCTCGGCGAAGTACTCGTTCACGCGACGGGCCAGCTTCGGGGCGTCCGGGCCGTCGAGGAAGGTGACGCCGGGGGCGGTGATGGACAGGACGGCGGCGGCGATCCCGTGCGCGTCCATGACCTCCAGGCTGCGCTCGGGGGTCCACGTGGGGTAGTCCACGCCCGGGATGGCCTTCCGGTCGCCGAGGGCCTCGGCGTAGAGGGGCGGGACCGCGTGGTGGTGGACGTCGATCAGACCGGTGGGCGTGGGCATGCGGAAGCTCCTGGGGTGAGGACGGCGAAAGGGGACCGGCTCGATCGGCGGGCCACCCTTAACGGAGTGGCCACACGTGTTTCGACGTGCTGGGCTGCGAGGTGCTGGGCCGCGAGGTGCTGGGCTGCGGCCCGGCGCGCCAGCACCGCCACCAGGCCGCAGCACGGGCCCAGGCCCAGACCCGGGCCCAGGCCCGCCTGGCCCCGGCCCGTGCCCGCCTTGCTCGCCGCGCCCTGCCCATGCGGTGCACGGTAGGACGGGGGCGGTGGCCGGTTCACGGGGCGGCGGGGGAGTCCGTCAGCTTGGGGCGGGGCGGGGTGGGGCGGGGTGGAGGAGGTCGGCCAGGAGCCGCGGCGAGCGGGATGCCCGCACCCGGAGTCGGAGGCGTATCCGGGGGCTTCCCGGTAGCCCATCGTCCTTTCGGTGCGGGCCGGCCCGTCAAGGGCGCTCCTTCGTCGCGTCGCTACGCGATGGCCTCCGGCCACCCTTGACAGACCGACCCACCCCGAAATGCCAAAGAGCTACCGGGAAGCCCCCGAAGGATGGCCAGGGGGACCATTCCACACACGGCCCTCGCCAGAGCAGCCGCCCCCTGCTCCGCCCCGCACCATCCCAGGCACCCGGGATAGCCAGGTCCCGGCCCCCGCCGCGCACGCGGGCACCAGAACCGGCTCCCCAAGCCCGCACCCGAGCCCCGCGGGGGCGGATGGGCGCCCAACCTGCCGGAAATGTTGACGACAAGCCCATCCAGCCCCCGCCAACGCCCCAGATCGCTACGCGCTCCTCCCTTCTCGGCGACTGACGGCCGTGTGGGGCTGGTGGGCGCCCCAGATCGCTACGCGCTCCTCATCGCTCGGCGGCTGACGGGCGTCGGGGCTGGGGGGTGCGCGGCGGCCGACGGTCACCTGGGGAGGCTGGGCGCGTCAGGGAGCCTGTGTGGGGTGATGTTCCGTTTTTGGCGGAGTTCGGGGTGTTCGAGGTCGCTGGGCGCATGCTTGTGATGAGGCTGTGACCTGGGCATATTCAGTCTTCTGGGGATGATCACTAGGGTGTCGACGTGAGTGATACGACGCCGGTGGGCGGATTCCGGAAGAAGGCCTGGGTGCTGAACGTGGCCCTGGGGCTGGTGGTCGCCGCGGTGGTCTTCTATGTCCTGAGGTCCGCGACGGATGTGGGCAGCGACGCGCCCACGGCTGCCGCGCCGTCGACGCGGCCCACCGTGGCGGAGCGGTCCATGATCGGGTTGGCTGACGTGTTCCCCGACCAGGTGGCCGACGGCACTGGCGGTACGTACACGAAGGTGGGCGCGGTGGTACTGAAGTCGTGCACCGAACCCGACTCGGTCGGACCGGCCCTCGCCGACTACATAACCCAGAGCAAGGGATGCGTCGGCGAGCAGGTCGCGCTGTACAAGGACGGCAAGAACAACCAGTTCAACCTGGCCGTCTTCACCATGAAGGACCCCCTCGACACCGTGAAGCTGGTGACCCGCCTCGGATCGGCGCCCATGGACTACCAGGTGGGCGCGCAGGCCCCGCCGCCGGCATCGGGTCTGAAGACCCTCCCGCCGGACAGCGGCATGGTCCAGGCGTTCACCGGCCAGGGCCGCGCCATGGTGGTCGGCCTCGGCCAGTGGTCCGACGGCGCCACGCGCGACTACCAGCGCCTGGTCGACCGCCTCACCCCCCTGCTGAACTCCGTCTCCGACCGCGTAGCCCGCTACGAGACCTCCTCCTGACCCGACGGTCGCCAGCCCGCCGACCCGTGCCATCGACGGCCGTCAGTCGCCGAGCGCCCACCAGTCGCCGAGTGCCTACCAGTCCCGACGGCGGTCAGTCGCCGAGCAATGAGGAGCGCGTAGCGATCTGGGCGCCCAGCAGCCCCAGGCGGCGGTCGGTCGCCGAGACGCGAGGAGCGCGTAGCGATCTGAGGCGCTCCCCGCCCCAGGCGGCGGTCAGTCGCCGAGACGCGAGGAGCGCGTAGCGATCTGGGGCGTTGGCGGGGGCTGGATGCGCTTCTCTTCGACATTTCCAGCAGGTTGGGGCCGTCTGGCTCCCGAAGGGGCCCCGGTGGGCCCCGGTAGGGACCTTGGGAGCGCTTTTGGTGCCCGCGTGCCCGGCGGGGGGCGGGAGCTGGCTATCCCGGGTGCCTGGGATGCTGCGGGGCGAAGCAGGGGGGCGGCTGCTCTGGCGAGGGCCGTGTGTGGAATGGCCCCCCTGGCCATCCTTCGGGGGCTTCCCGGCAGCTCTTTGGCATTTCGGGGTGGGTCGGTCTGTCAAGGGTGGCCGTAGGTCATCGCGAAGCGACGCGACGACGAAGGAGGAGCGCCCTTGACTGACCGGCCCGCACCGAAAGGACAATGGGCTGACGGGACGCCCCCGGATACGCCTCCGACCCCGCCCGGCCGTGATCCTGTGCCCGCCGCAGCGCCGCCCGCTCGCGTTCCCTCTGCCCCGGGCGCACCCTGGAGTGAAAAGGGTGAGCCCTGGAGGTGATGCACCATGTCCACACTCGTCGGGTGGCACGTGGAGCTCGAATTCACCGAGGACGGTCACCGCACCACTGCGGCGGCCATGGTCAGACTCGGTGACGGCTCCGAGATGCGGGCGCGCGGCTACGCCATGCGTCACCCCTCCGACCCGGAGCAGCTGCGGGTCGGTGAGGAGATCGCAGGCGCGCGTGCGCTGATGGATCTCGCGTCCCAGATGTTGCAGAAGGCCCACGGAGAGATCGACGAGGCGACGGGCCGGCACTCATACCCGCTTTCTCGCTGACCCGTAGATCGCTACCGCTGTACCCAATGCCCGCGCGGCCTGCTCGCGCCCCGGTAGGGGCGTGAGCAGGCCTTTCCGGCGTGCGGGTGGTGTTATCCGGCAACCCAGCCGGTCAGTGCCGACCAGGCGCCGGGGGTCAGGTCCAGCACCGGGCCGTCGGCGACCTTGGAGTCCCGGACGTGGACCGTTCCGGGGCAGGCGGCGACCTCGACGCAGTTGCCGCCGTCACTCCCGCTGTAGCTGGACTTCCGCCAGTCGACGGCGACTTCGAGGCAGTTGCCACCCTGTTCGGTGCTGCAGCTCGACTTCCGCCAGGCCATGGCGACTTCCAGGCACGCGCCGCCTTGCTCGGTGCTGTAGCTGGACTTGAACCACGTCAGTGCGGTGTTCATTGCTCTCCTAGCAGCCGGTCCAACTCGGCTCTCGTCTCATCCGGGTTGAGAGCCTGTGTCCGCAGCATCGCATACCTGCGCTCCAGGATGCTCACCTCGTTCATGTTGGTGATGAGCTGACTCCCTCGCTGCGTTTCCGTGTACGCCAGGCGCTGGTGGTCGGGGGTCTCCAAGAGCACGAAGGGGCCGTCGAGCGCCGGGTGGCTGGTGCGGTCCAGGGGGTACATCTGGATGGATACGCCTGGCAGCTGCGAGCAGCTGATCAGATGCATGAGCTGCTCCCGGTAGACCTCCGGGCCGCCCAACTTCAGGTGCAGGACCGGTTCCCAGATGACGAAGCTGAGGGTGACCGGTGTCTCGCGGCGCAGTATCTCCCGGCGTGCGGTGCGGATCGCCGTCTGCGCAGTGACCAGATCGGTCGAGAGAAGTGGAATGCGGCTGCGGAACACCGCCTCCGCGTAGGAGTCGGTCTGGAGCAGCCCTGGCAGCACTTGGTTCTCGTACGAGGAAATCGCAAGGGCATCACGCTCGGCAGCCAAATACTCCTCGGCCCACGCCGGAATTTGATCCACAGCAGGAAGCTCCGCCACCCCCGCCGCCAGCACCCCACCCGAGTCCAGCACCCGGTCCATCAGTTCTGCGACATCCGGCTTCAGGGTCCGTCTGCCCTGTTCGATCGACGAGATCGTCTCCTCTTCCAACCGCACCAACTTCGCCAGTTGGCGTTGTGTCAGGTTCTTCCGGGTCCGGAGTACGGCCACCTGTGCCCCGACCATCTTCAGGGCGGTGCCGTTCTTCGGTACGCGTTTCCTCGGCGGCATGAATGCGGACTCCCCACCTGCGCCCGTGATGTACCCGTACCGACCCGTACCAATCGTTTGGTACGGGCGGTCGCACTGTCCACGGTAGTCACGGAACGCGACGATCGCCCCGTGATCCAGGAGATTGAACCCGCCCTCATGAGGGACCGCTATTTCGCGCGCTCCCACCAAACCGTCGCCACTGCCAGGGAGTTCACGGCGGAAACGCTTGACGCGTGGGGTGTCACCCACCACCGCGATGGCATGTTGCTCTGCGTGAGCGAACTGGCGACCAACGCCCTCCGCTACGGCGTTTCGCCCGGCCGCTACTACCGCGTCCGGCTCATCGCCTCCGAGACCACCGTGCGCCTGGAGGTCCACGACAGCGGCCCGGGCCTGTCCAACACCCGGGTCGGCGACGGTCGCGGCCTGCGTATCGTCGAGGCCCTCTCGGACCGGTGGGGCGCGCTGCCGAGGTCGCCGGGGAAGTCGGTGTGGTGCGAGTTCGGCAGGCCGGGGAGGGCGTGACCGGCATGGGTCGCGTCAAGGTTCGACTGGAGCGCGGGACTGGTACGGTAATGCCGTACGAGTACGAGACTGTACGAGTCTGCGCGTGACTCCGCATCGGGAGGTCAGTCCATGTCGATCTCGGCCAATGAGGCCCGGCAGCGCTTTTACCCGCTGATTCGGCAGGTGAACGAGGACCACGTGCCCATAGAGGTCACTTCCCGGGAGCACGGCGACGTGGTGATCATGTCTGCCGAGGACTTCCGGTCCTGGCAGGAGACGGTCTACCTGCTGCGCTCTCCACGCAACGCACAGATCCTCATGGAATCGATCGCAGAGCTGGACGCCGGCCAGGGCCAGGCCAGAGAGCTGATCGACGTCGAGGGCGAGGAAGGGACCGGGTCTGCCGCGTGAAGGTCGTCTTCTCGGGGCGGGCATGGGAGCAGTACACGTACTGGGCCACCGCCGACCCTAAGGTCCTCAAGCGGATCAACCGCTTGATCAAGGAGATCCAGCGCACCCCGTTCGAAGGGACCGGAAAGCCGGAACCGCTCAAGGAGAACCTGTCGGGTTGGTGGTCCCGGCGGATCACCGACGAGCACCGGCTGGTCTACCGGGTCAAGGACCAAGCGGTGGAGGTCGCCCAGGCCCGCTACCACTACTGAGTGCGGCGGGCCTCCGGCCCGCCGCACTCGTTCGGTGGCGGCCCGGAAACCCGTCGGCCCATGGGCCCGTCGGCCCCTTACATCGGGTCGGGCGGTGCCGGGGCGTCGTTCGGCTTGATGACGGCGAAGACCGCGCCCTGCGGGTCGGCGAGGACGGCCATCCTGCCGACCGGCATGTCGAAGGCGGGCGCCATGACGCTGCCGCCGGCCTTCTCGCAGGCGGCCTGCGTCGCGTCGGCGTCGGCGACGCGGAAGTACGCCAGCCAGTGCGGCGGCGTGCCCTTCGGGTGCTGGTCCAGGGACATCACGCCACCCACGGACCGGTCGTTGACCTTGAGCTCGGTGTAGCCCTCGGCGCCGGGGATCTCGGAGGCGGCCGGCGTGATCGGGAGGATGGTGGCGTAGTAGCGGGCGGCCGCCTGCGGGTCGGAGGTGGCCAGTTCGTTCCAGGTCAGCGTGTTGTCCTCGTTGACGATCCCGGCGCCGGCGAAGGTGCCGGCCTGCCAGATGCCGTAGACGGCGCCGGTGGGGTCGGCGAGGACGGCCATCCGGCCGAGGTCCATGACCTCCGTCGGGTCCACGATCGTGGTGCCGCCGGCCGCGGCGGCCGCCCTGACCACCTCGTGCACGTCGTGGACGGCCAGGTACGTGGTCCAGGCGGCCGGCGGCATCGGGTCGGGGACGGACCCGTCGGGGTTCATCGCCTTCATGATCCCGGCGACCGGCTGCCCCTGGTACTCGCAGACGGAGTACCCGCCGGTCTCGGGCGGGCCGACCTCGCCGGACCAGCCGAAGAGGCCGGCGTAGAAGTCGAGGGCGGCTTGCTGGTCGGGCACCATCAGGTCGATCCAGCACGGGGTGCCGGGTCTGTAGGAGCCGTTCATGGTGGGCACGGGGCCTCCGGGGGAGGAACGGGGACTGGACGCGCCGTTCCCTACCCGACCCTGCGCGCCGGAATCGGGCCGAACGGGTGATCGGTACCGGCGCCGGAAGGGAGCGGGGAGCAGCCGCGGCCCCCCGCGGGCACGGGCCGTGGCGCGGCCCTCAGAACTTGAGCCCCGAGAGTGTCTCGAAGAGGGCCGGGCCCAGATCGACCAGGGCCAGGAGGATCACTGCCAGGTTCAGCAACAGCCCCACGATGAGCAGCAGGCTGTACGGGCGTCGAAAGACCGAGCGCGCGCGGATCAGGCCGGTGAGGGCCATGAGCAGGACCAGGGAGCGCAGCAGGACGGACGCCCTCTCGGTCGTGGCGAGACCTGCGGCGGCGAGCAGTCCGGGCAGGAAGACCTCCCGGAACGAGTGCCGGACGAACGGCTTGGCACGGCGGGAGGGCCGGATCACCACGATCTGCGGCGACGGCGGTGTCGGCGGCGTAGGAGGCGGCGGTGGTGGCGGGTCGGCGGGCGTGAAGGGGATGGGGTGCGCGGTGGCCGCGTTCAGGCCGATCGAGCCGAGCGCGGTCACGCCCTGCCCCGCGGCCGCCTGCCCCGCGGCCGGCCCGCCCGGAGCCGGCTGAGCGGATCCCGCAGGCCCGGCCGACGGCGGGAGCGCCGGCACGGGCGGCACGGGCTGCGCGGGCGGCGTCGGGCCCGGTCGCCCCGCCGACGACGGGGGAGTCGCCGGTGGCGGTACGACAGGTGGTGGCGCCGGGGCGGCCGCCGGGGCCGCCCCGTACGCCTGGAGCGCGCCCGGACCACCGAGCAGCTGTTCCAGCAGGTCGCGCAGGGCGGTCGCGAAGGCCTGGTCCTGGTCGAGCTCGTCCGCCAGGGCGACGGTGGCCAGGGCGGTGGAGGCTTCGCCGGGCTCGTCGCGGAGCCTGCGCAGGGCCTCCGTGCCCGGCGCGGCGCTCCGCAGCCGGTCCTCCACGAGGACCCGTATGCGGGCCAGCAGCGTGGACTGCGCCGGGGAGCCGCTCCCGGCCCCGGTCAGGACCCGCAGTGCGGCGCGTGCCAGCCGTAAACCGTTCACGTTCGGCCTCCCCCAAGTCCGCCATGTTCGCCATGTCCCCCGTGCGGCCCCGCCCCTGGCGGGGAGCCGATCGTACGGCGGCCGGAGTGCCGACGGGAGACCCCCGTGACACGCTGAAACAGGGGATCGCCGTCCTGGCGGGGCAGGCCGGCCAGCCAGAAGGAGAAAGAGATGGCAAGCGACGCTGCCGGATCCCGGACGAACCCCGCCCGCCCGCACCCCACGCACGCCCCGGTATCCGGCATGACCACCATGGCGGCAGCATTCATGATCTTCGGCGGGGTGATGGCGGTCTTCGAAGGCATCTCGGCCATCGCCACGGATTCGCTGTTCGTGACGACCCGCCACTACGTCTTCGAGTTCGACCTGACGGGTTGGGGCTGGATCCACCTGATCCTCGGCATCGTGCTCGTCTTCGCCGGTTTCGCCGTGATCAGCGGAGCGCTGTGGGCGCGGTACTTCGGTGTGGCCATCGCCAGCCTGGGCGCTATCGCCAACTTCCTGTGGCTGCCGTACTACCCCTGGTGGGCCCTCGTCCTCATCGCCGTCAACATCCTCGTCATCTGGGCGCTGTGCATGGGCATGCACCGGGAAGCGGACGAGGGCCTGGTCGCCTGAGCGGCCCCGAAGCCCCGAGTCCCGAGCCCCGCCCCGAGCCCCGAGTCCCAAGCCCCCGAGTCCCGAACGCGGGAACGCCCCCGCCCCCGTCGGCACCTGCTGCCGACGGGGGCGGGGCGTTCGCAGCCGGGCGCGCGTCAGAGGCGCTCGGGGGTGCGGATGCCGAGCAGGGACATGCCCTTGGTCAGCGTCCGCGCGGTCAGGTCGCACAGGAAGAGGCGGTTCTCGACCTGCTCCGGGGTGTCGGCCTTGAGGACCGGGCACTCGGCGTAGAAGGTCGTGTACAGCGAGGCCAGCTGGTACAGGTACGCGGCCAGCTTGTGCGGGGCGTACTCGGCGGCCGCTTCGGCGATCAGCTCGCCGAAGCCGTCCAGGTGCAGGCCGAGGGCCCGCTCGGACGGGGTCAGCGCCAGCTCGGCGTGCGCGGCCGGCTTCGCGTCGCCCGCCTTCCGCAGGATCGACTGGATACGGGCGTACGCGTACTGGAGGTACACGGACGTGTCACCGGTCAGCGACACCATCTGGTCCAGGTCGAACTTGTAGTCCCGGGCCGCGGACGTCGACAGGTCGGCGTACTTCACCGCGCCGATGCCCACCTGGGCGCCCCGCTCGACGATCTCCTGCTCCGTGAGGTCCTGGGCCTTCTCCCGGACGACGGCCGCGGCGCGGTCGATCGCCTCGTCCAGCAGGTCCACCAGCCGCACCGTCTCGCCCTCGCGGGTCTTGAACGGCTTGCCGTCGGCACCCAGCACGGTGCCGAACGCCAGCTGCACGGCCTTGGTGTCCTCGTTCAGCCAGCCGGCCCGCCGGGCCGTCTCGAAGACCATCTTGAAGTGCAGCGCCTGGCGGGCGTCCACCACGTACAGCAGGCTGTTCGCCTTCAGGTTGCCGACGCGGTCGCGGATCGCCGACAGGTCGGTGGCCGCGTAGCCGAAGCCGCCGTCCGACTTCTGGACGATCAGCGGGGTCGGGTTGCCGTCCGGGCCCTTGAACTCCTCGAAGAACACGCACAGCGCGCCCTCCGAGCGGACCGCGACGCCCGACTCCTCCAGCATCCGGCAGGTCTCCACCAGCATGTCGTTGTAGCCGGACTCGCCGACGATGTCGGCGTCCCGGACGTCCATGTCCAGCTTGTTGAAGACCGAGTAGAAGTAGATCTTCGACTCGTCCACGAACCGCTGCCACAGCGCGAGGGTCTGCTCGTCGCCCGCCTGGAGGTCGACCACCCGGGCCCGGGCGCGGGTCTTGAACTCCTCGTCGGAGTCGAACAGCGCGCGCGAGGCCTTGTACAGGCGGTTGAGGTTGGACATGGCCTCCTCGCCGGACGCTTCCGCGTCGGACTCGGCGGCCTTGTGGTCCAGCTCGTGCGGGTGCTCGATCAGGTACTGGATGAGCATGCCGAACTGGGTGCCCCAGTCGCCGATGTGGTGGCGGCGGACCACCTGCTCGCCCGTGAACTCCAGGATCTCGACCATCGCGGCGCCGATCACCGCGGACCGCAGGTGGCCGACGTGCATCTCCTTGGCCACGTTCGGCTGGGCGTAGTCGATCACCGTGGTGCCGGCGTTCTCGTTGACCGGGACGCCGAGCCGGGCGTCCGCGGCGCGTGCCGCCAGCGTCTCGACGATCGCCCGGTCGGAGACCGTGATGTTGAGGAAGCCGGGGCCGGAGACCTCGATCTCCTCGATGACCCCGCCCTTGTCCAGGCCCTCGACGACCGTGGTCGCCAGCTCGCGCGGGTTGGCCTTCGCCTTCTTCGCGAGCGCCAGGATGCCGTTGGCCTGGAAGTCGGCCCGGTCGCTTCGTCGCAGCAGCGGGTCGGCCGCACCGGCCTCCGGCAGGGCGGAGACGAGGGCGTCGGCGACGCGCTGATGGACGGAAGAAGCGAGGGAAGGGACCGAGGCCATGAGCTGCCGTTCCTGTGAGGTGTGCGGTGTGCGTGCACTTGGGTGTTCCGACAAGTGCCGAGTATCCCACGTGCCCGCGTCCCATTTCCCGGGATAACCGGGCAAGGCCCGTCCTCCCGGGAAGGCCCCCCGGGAAGGCCCCCCGGTAAGGCCCGCCGGGAAAGCAACCCCGAACCGCCCGCTTCCGTCTGGGAGAATGGCTGAAGCCAGCATTCGAGATAGAAGGACGTGTCGTGGCTCAGAGCAGCACCGAGACCGACTGGGTCTCCCGTTTCGCGGACGAGGTCATCGCCGAGGCGGAGCGCCGAGCACCCGGCAAACCTGTCGTCGTCGCGTCCGGACTCTCCCCCTCCGGCCCGATCCACCTCGGCAACCTCCGCGAGGTCATGACCCCGCACCTGGTCGCCGACGAGATCCGCCGCCGCGGTTTCGAGGTCCGCCACGTCCTGTCCTGGGACGACTACGACCGCTACCGCAAGGTACCCAAGGGCATCCCCGGCGTGACCGAGGAGTCCCACGCGCAGCACATCGGCCGCCCGCTGACCTCCGTGCCCGCCCCGGCCGGGTCCGCGTACCCGAACTGGGCCGAGCACTTCAAGGCCGCCATGGTCCAGGCCCTGGCCGAGCTGGGCGTCGAGTACGACCCGATCAGCCAGACCGAGCAGTACACCTCGGGCGCCTACCGCGACCAGGTGCTGTTCGCGATGAAGCACCGCGGCGACATCGACGCGATCCTCGCGCAGTACCGCACCAAGCCCAAGGCCGTGAAGAAGTCGCAGAAGCCGGTCGACGAGGCCGAGCTGGAGGCCGCCGAGGGCTCCGGCGCCGCCGCCGAGGACGACGGCAGCGCCGAGGGCGCCGAGTACTTCCCGTACAAGCCGTACTGCGGCGAGTGCGGCAAGGACTTCACCAAGGTCACCTCGTACGACGACGAGACGACCGAGCTGACCTACGTCTGCACCGAGGACGACTTCACCGAGACGGTCAAGCTCAGCGAGTTCAACCGCGGCAAGCTCGTCTGGAAGGTCGACTGGCCGATGCGCTGGGCCTTCGAGGGCGTCGTCTTCGAGCCCTCCGGCGTCGACCACTCCTCGCCCGGCTCCTCCTTCCAGGTCGGCGGCCAGGTCGTGGGCCTCTTCGGCGGCGAGCAGCCGATCGGCCCGATGTACGCGTTCGTCGGCATCAGCGGCATGGCGAAGATGTCCTCCAGCAAGGGCGGCGTCCCGACGCCGGGCGACGCGCTGGAGATCATGGAGCCGCAGCTGCTGCGCTGGCTGTACGCCCGCCGCAGGCCCAACCAGAGCTTCAAGATCGCCTTCGACCAGGAGATCCAGCGGCTCTACGACGAGTGGGACAAGCTGGAGGCCAAGGTCGCCGACGGCTCCGTGCTGCCCGCCGACGCCGCCGCGCACACCCGCGCCGTCCGCGTCGCCTCGCACGAGCTGCCGCGCACCCCGCGCCCGATGCCGTACCGGACCCTGGCGTCCGTCGTCGACGTCACCGCCGGCCACGACGAGCAGACCCTGCGCATCCTCTCCGACCTGGACCCGGCCAACCCGCTGGCCTCCCTCGACGAGGTCCGCCCGCGCCTGGACCGCGCCGAGAACTGGATCACCACCCAGGTCCCGGCCGACCAGCGGACCCTGGTGCGCGAGGCGCCCGACGCCGAGCTCCTCGCCTCCCTGGACGACGAGGGCCGCCGCTCGCTGGAGCTGCTGCTGGAGGGCCTGGACTCGCACTGGTCGCTGGACGGGCTCACCACCCTCGTCTACGGCGTCCCGAAGGTCATGGCCGGTCTCGACCCCGAGGCCAAGCCGACCCCGGAGCTGAAGGTGGCCCAGCGCCAGTTCTTCGCCCTGCTCTACCGCCTCCTGGTCACCCGGGAGACCGGCCCGCGCCTGCCCACGCTGCTGCTCGCGGTCGGGGCGGACCGGGTGCGCAAGCTCCTGGCGGCCTGACCGTGGCGTACGAAGGGCCCCGCCGGGAATCCGGCGGGGCCCTTCCCCTTCCCGGGGCCGCGCCGGACGGGGAACGCCGGGAGGACCTGCGGCTGCGCCAGCTGGACCTGCTGCGCGGGATGCAGGCGCTGCCGTACCTGCGGGAGCCGGCGCTGGCGGCACTCGGGGCGACCGAAGAGGAGCTGGCGGCCTCCGGCGACCGGGCCGATGCCGGGCTGCCGAGGCCCGTCGAACTCACCCGGTACCGGCTGTCGCTGTGGCCCGCCTACGCCTTCGAGTTCCGGCACCACCCGGAGCAGGTGGTGCGGAAGTGTCTGGACCGGGCGGCCTTCGTCCGGGTCGCCGGGGCGGCGCCGGCCGCTGACCGGCATCCGGAGCCGTGGCGGATCCTGCGCGACGAGATGCTGGCCGGGGCCGGCGGCGAGGACGGCCCCGCCGACGGCGCTCCCTGGACCGGTGTCGTGCCGATCGACGTCTGGACCCCGTACGAGTCGTACGCGGCGACCAGCCCGGTCGACGGGCGGCGGTATTTCCTGCGGTTCGGCTGGGGCCTGCTCCAGGAGATCGCCCCCCTCGACGTGGAGCCGGAGCCCCGGCCGCACCAGGACGCGTCCTAGGCCCGGCCGGCCGGGCCGGGAGCGGGCGTCCTACGCGATGTGCTCGTTCTCCAGGTCGCGCTGGTACCGCTGCTTCAGCTCCGGCATGAGCCGGCGGAGCACGGACGCGCTGCGCGGGTGCACGATCCCCAGCCGGTCGGCGAGGTGTATGTCCACCTGCTCCGGGTTCGGGAACTGGCCGTTCTCGTCGATGAACGCCCGGAAGACCTCGTACGCGGCCTCCGCGAACTTCACCTCGTCGATCGCCTCCGCATCGGCCTCGGCCTCCGCAGCGTCCTGCGGGCCGACGGCCCCCGGCACGGCGGCCTCCGCCCCGTCCGCCGCCGGCGCCGGGAACAGGGCGTCCTGGCCCTCGGTCTGCGCCTGCGCGTCGAGTGCCTGCTGGGCGGCCCGGGCCTGCCGCTGGACGTCCAGTGCCTGCTGGGCCGCGAGGGCCTGCTCCGCCTCCGGCAGCTCGGGGCCGGCCGGGGCCATCACCGGGGTGGGCTCCAGGCCCTCCACGTACTGCGGGTTGTAGCCGCCCTCGTACGCCGCCTGCGGGGCCTTCGGCCCGGCGAACCAGGCGCTGTCGTGGGCCGCGGGCATGGCCGTCGGGTCCACCGCGAACGCCGCCTGGGGATGCTGCTTCGACCCCTGGACCTGCCCCTGGACCTCCCCCTGGCCCGGTACCTGCGCCGGCACCTGCATCTGGCCCGGCACCGGCACCGGCACCTGCCCGGGGACCTGGCCCGGGACCAGCTGCTGCGGCAGCTCCGCCCCCGCCGCCCGGCCCGGACCGGGTGCCGGGGCCTGCTGCGCCGCGGCTGCCGCGGCCGCAGGGACCGCGGCGGCCGCCGGGACCGCCTCCAGGACCGGCGCCCGCGTCCCCGCGGCCACCGGGGGCAGCAGCACCGGGTCGATGCCCGCAGCCGCCAGCCCCTCCGGGGCCGTCTGCGACAGCGGGACACCGATCCGGGCCAGCCGCAGCGGCATCAGCGCCTCCACCGGAGCCTTGCGCCGCCACGCGCGCCCGAACCGGGCCTGGAGCCGCGCCTGGTAGATCAGCCGGTCCTGCTCCATGCCGACCGCCTGCTCGTACGAACGCAGCTCCCACAGCTTCATCCGGCGCCACAGCTTGAAGGTGGGGACCGGCGAGAGCAGCCAGCGGGTGATGCGGACGCCCTCCATGTGCCGGTCCGCGGTGATGTCCGCGATCCGGCCCACGGCGTGCCGCGCCGCCTCCACCGTGACCACGAACAGGATCGGGATCACGGCGTGCATGCCCACGCCCAGCGGGTCCGGCCAGGCCGCGGCGCCGTTGAAGGCGATGGTCGCCGCGGTCAGCAGCCACGCCGTCTGGCGCAGCAGCGGGAACGGGATCCGGATCCACGTCAGCAGCAGGTCCAGCGCCAGCAGCACGCAGATGCCCGCGTCGATGCCGATGGGGAACACCAGCGAGAAGTTGCCGAACCCCTTCTTCAGCGCGAGCTCACGGACCGCGGCGTACGAGCCCGCGAAGCCGATGCCGGCGATGACGACGGCTCCCGCGACCACGACGCCGATGAGTATCCGGTGCGTTCGAGTCAGCTGCATCGCGGCCACCCGCGATCCCCTCCCCTAGTCGAGCTACGGCAGGCACAGCGTACGGCCGACTGTACGGGTGACTGAATGTCAGCCTCCACAAAGTCCGGCCGATCCGCCGTGCATCTCCCGCGAATGGGCCGAGGCCTACTGGGCCGACGGGGAAGCCTGCTGGTCAGGCTGCTTCGACTGCTGGCCGGCGGAGCCGACCGAGGCGACGATCTCCTTGGCCGCGGTGATCGCGTCCTGGAGCAGCTTGGCCTGATCCGGTGCCCCTGCGCCCTCGTAGGCGGCACCGTTGTAGTCGACGGTGACGACCACGTTCTGGGTGCGGGCGACGACGGTCGTGTTGAAGAAGTCCACGTCCTTCTTCACGCCGAGGACGACGGAGGTGGCCTGGTCGCCGACGCCGCCGGCCTGCTCGGCCTTCACGTCCTTCGCGCCCTCGGTGGCCTTGGCGGCCTCGATCTGCTTGTTGTACTGCTCCTCGGCGCGCTTGTTCGCGCTGCCGAGCGAGGCGTGGGACTCGTAGCGGACCAGGGAGACCGACAGCCAGCGGTACTGCGAGCCCTTCAGGCCGTCCTCGTCCAGGCCGTTCCAGGAGCAGCTGGCGCGGGTTGCCAGGTCGTTCGACTTGGTGGCCGTACCGTTCTTGTCCTTGGCCTCCGGGACCAGGCTCTCGACGGTCTTCGCCTGGAGGGTCTTGCAGGGCTCGGGCAGCGTGGCGAACGCCGCCTTCTCCAGCACGGTCGACGGCTTGCCGTTCGGCTTGGCGGAGGCCGAGGCGGAGGCCTTGCCGCCGCTGTCGGAGCCCTTGCCCTTGCCCTTGTCCGAATCGGAGGAGCATCCGGCGGCGGCGAGGATCACCGGTATGACGGCTGCGCAGGCGAGCACGCGGGTGAGACGCGAGGCTGATCGGTGCATGGTTCCTTCAGTACGTTGTGGGCGCGTTGTGTCAGAACGCGGTGCGGGCGCGGGACCCGAGCAACGGTAGCCCGATCCGGAGGACGCCTGCTGTGCGCGCGGTCACCTCCGGGGCGGCCGCGGCCGCGTTCAGTCGTTGAACCGTTCGACGAGGGCCAGGGCCAACTGCCGTGCCTTGTCCTGGGTTTCGGGGCTGGAGGGGATCGTGCCGGGCAGCGCGGGCTGCACGCTGTACTCGACGGTGACGATGACGTTCGCGGTGCGGAAGACGATCCGCACGTTCCGCGCCTGGACGGCGCTGGCGCCGGCCGCGCTCAGCTTGTCCTCGATGAAGGCCTCGGTGCCGAGCCCTTCGAGGACGCGGGAGCCGAGCTCGGGCGCGGGCGCGGGCGAGGCGGCGCCGGTGCTGCCGCCGGGCGAAGGGGCGCCGGAGGCGGTCGCGGGCGGGGCGGCCGGGGCGCCGGTCTGCGTCGGGCTCGGAGCGGGGGCCGCACCGCTCGGGGCCGCACCGCTCGGGGCGGCGGTCGGACCCGGGAAGGGCAGGTGTGCGTCGGTGAGGCGGCGGACGTAGACCTGCTTGGCCTTGTCGTCGTCGCTCGTCGTGGCCCGGTCGTACGAGACGACCCGCTCGAAGCGGACCGCGAGCAGCCGGGTCTCCTCGGGCGTCTGCGCCGTCCACCGGCAGCCCACGTGCCGGTCGGCGTCGTAGGAGGTGTCCGCGGTGCCCGCGTACAGCTGGACCTTCTGGTCCTCGGTGAGGGTGGTCGCCGCCGGGAGCATGGCCTTCAGGCGCTTGCCGTCCGCGGCCTTGCAGGGGGCGGGCAGACTGCGGTACTTCCCGGCGGGTGCGGGCGCCGGCGAGCTGTCGCCCGCCTTGGCATCGGTGGGGCCGGCGCCACCGCTCCCACTGGTGCACCCGGTCAGGCCGGCCGTCCCGGCGACGAGGGCGGTGAGCATCGCGATGCCCGGCAGGACTCGCCGTACCGCTTTGCGCTGCACGTCCACTGGCTCCCTTCGACCGGCCGGCCGCCCGGCGGTCAGGAAAATGCGTTGCCGCGCTTTGGACGCGGCTGGACACAATGTCTATCGCACACGCCGGTACCGGCGCCGGTCCCCTGTCTGTTTTGGGGCCAGAAGCGAGGGTTTTTGCCCTATCTGATTTTTCCGTGAGTTTCGGGGGATTAAGACGTTATGTCGTATGTAGAGGTTCCGGGAGCGAAGGTCCCGATACGGATGTGGGCCGATCCGGCGTCGGTCGAGCAGAGCGCGATGCGCCAGCTGGAGAACGTCGCGACCCTCCCGTGGATCAAGGGCCTGGCCGTCATGCCGGACGTCCACTACGGCAAGGGCGCCACCGTCGGATCCGTGATCGCCATGAAGGACGCGGTCTGCCCGGCGGCGGTCGGCGTGGACATCGGCTGCGGCATGTCCGCGGTCAAGACCTCCCTCACGGCGAACGACCTCCCCGGGGACCTGTCGGCGCTCCGCTCCAAGATCGAGCGGGCCATCCCGGTGGGCGCGGGCATGCACCGCGAGGCGCTGGACCCGGATCGCCTGTACGGCTTCCGGGACGCGGGCTTCGGGGACCTGTGGGAGCGCTTCGACTACATCGCGGACGCGGTGAAGTACCGCCGCGACCGGGCCCTGCGGCAGATGGGCACCCTGGGCAGCGGGAACCACTTCTGCGAGGTGTGCATCGACACCTCCGGCTCGGTGTGGCTCATGCTGCACTCCGGCTCCCGGAACATCGGCAACGAGCTCGCCGACTTCCACATCAACGTGGCCCGGAGCCTCGACCACAACCAGAACCTGGTCGACCGCGACCTCGCCGTGTTCCTCGCGGCCACGCCCGAGATGGACGCCTACCGCAACGACCTCTTCTGGGCGCAGGAGTACGCCAAGTACAACCGGGCCGCGATGATGAGCCTCCTCAAGGAGGTCTTCCGCAAGGAGTTCCGCAAGGCGAAGGTCTCCTTCGACCAGGAGATCAGCTGCCACCACAACTACGTGGCGGAGGAGCGGTACGACGGCATGGACCTGCTGGTCACCCGCAAGGGCGCGATCCGCGCCGGCAGCGGCGACTACGGGATCATCCCGGGCTCGATGGGCACCGGCTCGTACATCGTGAAGGGACTCGGCAACGAGATGTCCTTCAACTCGGCCTCGCACGGAGCGGGCCGGAAGATGAGCCGCACCGCAGCGAAAAAGCGCTTCTCGGCGCGGGACCTGGCGGAACAGACCCGGGGCGTGGAGTGCCGCAAGGACGTGGGCGTGGTCGACGAGATCCCGGGCGCCTACAAGTCGATCGAGCAGGTCATCGACCAGCAGACCGACCTCGTCTCGGTCGTCGCCAAGCTCAAGCAGGTCATCTGCGTCAAGGGCTGAACCCACCGGGAGGGCCCGGACCGAACGGTCAGGGCCCTCCCGTACACGATCACAGCTCCCGGTGCACCTTGGTGTTCGAAGCCTGGGCACGCGGCCGCACCACCAACAGATCGATGTTGACGTGGCTGGGCCGCGTCACCGCCCACGCGACCGTTTCGGCCACGTCGTCCGCGCTCAGCGGCTCGGCCACCCCCGCGTACACCTTGGCCGCCTTCTCGGTGTCACCACGGAACCGGGTGGTGGCGAACTCCTCCGTCTTGACCATGCCCGGCGCGATCTCGATCACCCGCACGGGCTGACCGACGATCTCCAGGCGCAGCGTCTCGGCGAGCACCCGCGCCCCGTTCTTGGCGGCCACGTACCCGCCGCCGCCCTCGTACGTGCCGTGCCCGGCCGTGGACGACAGCACCACGACCGTCCCGTCGCCGGACGCGACCAGCGCCGGCAGCAGCGCCTGCGTCATGTGCAGGGTGCCGATCACGTTGACCTCGTACATGGTGCGCCAGTCACCCGGATCACCGGTGGCGACCGGATCGGCCCCGAGCGCGCCACCCGCGTTGTTCACCAGCACGTCGCACCGCTCCAGGGAGGCCGCGAACGCATCGACGGCGCCGCGCTCCGTCACGTCCAGCGCATGCGCCACGGCAGACCCGCCACCGGCGGTGATCTCGTCGGCAAGGGCCTCGATCCGGTCCTTGCGGCGCGCGGTGAGGACGACGTGGTAGCCGGCCGCGGCGAGCTGCCGGGCGGTGGCCGCGCCGATGCCGCTGCTGGCGCCGGTGACTACGGCGGTCCGGGTGCTCATGTACGGGCTCCTCGTTCGTACGGGCGATTACCCGCCAGCATAAGCACGACCTCAGCGCCCCCGCGGGGCGTACATGATCACGGCCATCCCGCCCAGGCACACCAGCGCCCCCACGACGTCCCACCGGTCGGGCCGGTACCCGTCGGCAACGACGCCCCAGGCCAGCGACCCCGCAACGAAGACCCCGCCGTACGCCGCGAGCACCCGCGCGAAATCCCCCTGCGGCTGCAACGTCGCCACGAACCCGTACAGCCCGAGCGCAATGACCCCGGCCCCGACCCACGCCCACCCCTTGTGCTCGCGCACCCCTTGCCAGACGAGCCAGGCGCCGCCGATCTCCAGGAGGGCGGCGAGGGAGAACAACAGGACGGACCGCGCAACAAGCATCCCCCCACCCTACGCAGCCACCCCGCCGACCCCGCCCCCGTCGACGCCCTACCCGGCCCGAACGAAGGGCCGGACGCCGATCCGGCGGGAGCACGCAGCGATCTGTCGCGCTAC
>NZ_JBVHVT010000026.1:0-78592 GCF_055564695.1 Streptomyces sp. NPDC029014 | reverse complement strand
GCGCTACCAGCCCCAGGCGGGGGATAGCCGCCGATCCGGCGGGAGCACGCAGCGATCTGTCGCGCTACCAGCCCCAGGCGGGGGATAGCCGCCGATCCGGCGGGAGCACGCAGCGATCTGTCGCGCTACCAGCCCCAGGCGGGGGATAGCCGCCGATTCGACGGGAGCACGCAGCGATCTGTCGCGCCACCAGCCCCAGACGGGGGTCAGTCGCCGGAGAAATGAGGAGCGCGTAGCGATCTGGGGCGTTTTCGGGGGCTGGATGGGCTGCTGGTCGACATTTCCCGCAAGTACGGGGGAGAGGCCTGGCGGCGGCCCGGCTCGCGGGCGGGCTTCGGTGGTCCTGGGGCGCAAGGCCTGGGCAAGGCGGAGTCGGGGCGGGCTGCTCTGGCGGGGGCCGTTTCTGGTTGTCGTGCCCCCTGGCCATCCTTCGGGGGTTTCCCGGCAGCTCTTTGGCATTTCGGGGTGGGTCGGCTTGTCAAGGGTGGCCGAAGGCCATCGCGTAGCGACGCGACGACGAAGGAGGAGCGCCCTTGACTGGCCGGCCCGCACCGAAAGGACAATGGGCTGCCGGGACGCCCCCGGATGCTCCTCCGACCCTGGTCGGGCGTCGTCCCGTCTTCTCTGCCTCCCCGCCTGCAAGCGGACCACGGCTCGCCCTCGTTCGTGTGATGGTCCGACTGATTGCGGCCGCCGCCGATTAGCCTCCGCGCGTGGAGGAGGTGGTAGCGGTGCGCCATGGCGCCGTTCGCAGTGTGGTGGTTGCAGGTTCGCTGGTGCTCGGTGTTGCCGGGGCCGCGCAGGCCCAAGGCGGCGGTCCCGTGGCCGACGTGGCGTACCACGGGCAGGTGGTCCTGTCACAGGGCCACCTGCGCGTGTGGATGGTCCCCGAGAACGAAGGACCTGCCGAACTCCCCGACGCAACCGTGCGGTTGCGCCTGTCGGCCGAGCTCGCGGACCGGCAGGAACTCGCAGACGGCTGCGTACGCGTGGGAATGCGCGACGTGGTGTGCGAAACCGGGCCGCTGCCGATGCACGGGCAGGGCCGCCACATCGGGCTCGCGATGGACCTGCGGGAGCGGGTGGCCGAGGTGGTGGTCCAGGTCGACACGTCGTGGAACGGCGGCGCAGCCGACCGGAACCTCTCGAACAACGAGCACGTGGTGCTGGCACTGGACACGGGGGACGCTTACGCGTTCTGAGGGGGCTCCGCTCAGCCGGAGGGGGCTCCGCTCAGCCGGAGGGGCCGGAGCCAAGCCTCCGCTCAGCCGTCATCGAAGAAGCATCCGGGGGCTTCCCGGCAGCCCATCGTCCTTCCGGTGCGGGCCGGCCAGTCAAGGGCGCTCCTTCGTCGCGTCGCTTCGCGATGTCGCTACGCGCCACCCTTGACAGACCGACCCACCCCGGAATGCCAAAGAGCTGCCGGGAAGCCCCCGAAGGATGGCCAGGGGGACAGTTCGAGGGACAGCCCTCGCCAGAGCGGCAGCCCCCGGCTCCGCCTTGCCCAGGCCTTGCGCCCCCAGGACCACCAAAGCCAGCCCCCCTCGACAGCCCTCCTCGACAGCCCTCGCCCTCGTACCTGCGGGAAATGTTGACCACCAGCCCGTCCAGCCCCCGAAAACGCCCCAGATCGCTACGCGCTCCTCATTTCCGGCGACTGACCCCCGTCTGGGGCTGGTAGCGCGACAGATCGCTACGTGCTTCCGCCAGCTCGGCGTCCGGCCCCCGGTTGGGCTGGTAGCGCGGCAGATCGCTACGTGCTCCCGTCGGGTCGGCGTCCGGCCCCCCGTCTGGGCCTTTGTTCGGGGCGGGTTATGGGGTGGATACCCCGCCGAATTCCTCCACCGCCTCGGTGACGATGCGTTCCAGGCGGGCGTGGTGTGCGCCGCGCCAGTAGACGCGTTCGCACTGCGTGCACTGCGCGAACACGTCGTACGAGCGGTGCGTGCCGCTCTCCAGGCGGTCGCCGACGCTCTCCTTGTCGGCCTCCCGCAGCGGGCCGTTGCACGCGGTGCAGCGGGTCCACGGGGCCAGGATGGGGGCGAACCGGCCGAGGACGTCGCGCAGTTGCTCGTCGGGGTTGTCGCTGTAGATGTAGGCGCCGGCGAAGATTTCGCGGCGGCGCAGCAGTCCGCGGTCGCGGGAGAGCAGGACGCGCTGTTCGTCGGCGGAGCGGGTGGCGAGGGCGGGGTCGCCGATGTCCTCGTTCTCGTACGCGGCGTCGACGCCGAGCAGGCGCAGGCGGCGGGCGAGGGTGCCGAGGTGGACGTCGAGGAGGAAGCGGAGGGGGGCGCCGGCGATCTGTTGCGGGCGGTCCACGCCGAAGACCTCGACGGACTGCCCGGCCCGCGGCACGTACGAGACGGGCACCTCGTGGCCGTCGACGAGGAGGCGGCCGACCTCGGTGAGCGGGACCCCGGCGGATTCGACGACGTGGCCGAGGCTGGAGGCCCCGTCGGTCGGGGTCGGTACGCGGTCGGTCCGCCGGCTGGGCGGGGCGAAGAGGCGCAGCTCGGGGGCGAGGGTCAGGTGGATGCCGGGTCCGTTCACGCTGCCAGGATGCCATCGGGGGGCGTCCTGGTGCGGCGGATTTACGAGGTCTCGGTGGCCTCGTCGTAGGCGGTGCGGTGGGCGCTGACCTCGTCGAAGTGGTTCTCGGCCCACAGTTTCACGGAGGACAGCAGGCAGCCGAGGCTGGCGCCGAGTTCGGTGAGCCGGTAGTCGACGCGGACGGGGACGGTCGGGGTGACGGTGCGGGTGACGAGGCCGTCGCGTTCCAGGGAGCGCAGGGTCTGGGTCAGCATCTTCTGGCTGACGCCGGGGATCTTGCGGCCGAGGTCGCTGTAGCGCATGGAGTCGTCGTCGGCCTGGCCGAGGGCGGCGACGACGAGGCCGACCCACTTGTCGCTGATGCGGGCCAGGAGCTGGCTGGTGGGGCATTCCTTGAGGAAGGCGTCGTAGGCGAAGCGGGCTTCCTCGCGGCGGGCGGCGGCGGTACGGGTGGCCATCGGGTCCCCACTTCCGGGTCGGGTACGCACTCCGAAGTGCGTACTTACGGAAGGAGAGTACCTCTCCGTAGGTTAGTGGGTGTCGGAACGGCCGACCGGGGTTGATGAGTCAACTGGCGTCAGGGCAAGGGGCCTTGGGGTGTGGGTGGGCCGTCGTGGAAGGGGTGGAGAGGCCATGGGCGAGAGCGTGCGGACCATGCGGGCGGTCGTCATCGACGGGTTCGGCGGTCCCGAGCAGGTGCGGGTCGTCGAGGTGCCGCTGCCCGAGCCGGGGGCCGGGCAGGTGCGGGTGCGGGTCCGGGCCGCCGGGGTGAATCCGGTGGACGGGGCGGTGCGCGCCGGGGTCTTCGGTGGTGGCGGGCAGCAGATCGGGCTCGGCTGGGACGTGGCCGGTGAGGTCGACGCGCTCGGTGCGGGGGTCGGTGGTTGGGCGGTGGGCCAGGAGGTGATCGGCCTGCAGTACGGGCCGGTCAAGCCGCTGGGCACGCATGCCGAGTACGTGGTGCTCGACGCCTCGGCGCTGGCTCCGGCTCCGGCCGGTGTGGATGCGGTGGCTGCTGCTGCCCTGCCGTTGAGCGGGCTGACCGCGGGGCGGGCCGTGCGGCTGCTGGGGCTCGCTCCGGGTTCCTCGGTGCTGGTCACCGGTGCTGCCGGGGTGGTCGGCGGGCTCGTGGTGCAGTTGGCGGCGCGGGCCGGGCTGGTGGTGACGGCTCTGGCGGGTCCGCAGGACGAGGAGCTCGTACGGTCGCTGGGTGCGACGGTGTTCGTCCCGCGCGGCGGCGCCCCGGTCGGGCCGGTCGACGGTGTGGTGGACGCGGCCGTCCTCGGGGCGGAGGCGCTGGGCTTCGTCCGGGACGGGGGCGTGTACGTGGGGCTGCGGCCGCACGGGGGGCCGGCCGCGGAGCGCGGGGTCAGCGTGATCGAGCAGGAGGTCGCGCCCGACGGTGCGCACCTGGCCGAGCTGTCCGGTCTGGTCGGGGAGGGTGCGCTGACCCTGCGGGTGGCGCGGGAGATCCCGCTGGCGGACGCGGCCGAGGCGCACGTCCAGCTGGCGGAGTCCGGGACCCGTGGCCGGCTGGTGCTGACCACGGGCTGAGCGGTGGGTGTGGCCGGTGGTGGCCCGGGGGGTCGGTTTCGGTCGGCCCCGGGCCCGGCCGGGCCCTGTCGGTCGTGATCGGGTGCGAGTGTGCCGGTCCCGTCGTCAGGGCCAGACGAGGCAGTACGGCTGGTGTCCCGCTTCGTGGAGACGTTGGCTGAAATCCTGCCATTCGTGGAGCAACTGGTAGACGTTGAACGCGTCTCGGGGGCCGCCGCGGTCCGGGACCGTCGACCAGATGAACGCCGCCGCGCCGACGGACTCCTCGCCGACGTCGCGCAGCGGGTCGACGACCGTCGTCGGCAGCTTCACCACCGCGTAGTCGGGGTGGAGCACGACCAGCTCCAGCGGGGGCACCTTGTGCAGGGGTATTCCCTGGATGCCGGTGAGGACCATGGCGGCCATGGTCTCCGGCTTGATCTTGGTGAACATGCCGCCCATGCCGAGCTCGTCGCCGCCGAGCTCTTCCGGGCGCATGGTCACCGGGACGCGGGCGGCCGTCGCCCCGTCCGGGGCGCCGAAGTACTTGTACGTCACGCCCATGCCGCGGCCCCTGGGCTGGTCGCCGTCCTGGTCGTCCGACGGCGCCGGCACGGGTTCGGCCGCGTCCGCGGCCCGGCGGCGGTGCCTGCCCCGGCGGCGGGCTTCGCGGGCCTCGCGGGCGCGCTGCGGGTCGAGGTCGTCCGTACCCTCGCCCGGTCCACCACCGCGTTGCATATTTCCACCCGACTGGTTTTGCCTGTCACGGCTGCGCGGGTCCCGCCACGCAGCCCGATCATCATGGCAGTGACCTCCCCCCGGGCGGCGCGGTGAAACGCCCGTCCGCAAGTCGGTCGCGGCCTGATGAGACCATGGCTGGTGTGAGCTACCCGTACCCGTATGAAGCCAAAGTCTCGCAGACTCTCTTTGACCGTGCGTCCCTCGTGACGCCTGGCGGCGTGAACTCTCCGGTGCGTGCCTTCCGCGCCGTGGGTGGAACGCCCAGGTTCATGGTGTCCGGTACCGGTCCGTACCTGACCGATGCCGACGGCCGCGAGTACGTCGACCTCGTCTGCTCGTGGGGGCCGATGATTCTCGGCCACGCCCACCCGGCCGTCGTCGAGGCCATCCAGGCCGCCGTCGCCCGCGGTACCTCGTTCGGTACGCCGGGCGAGGGCGAGGTCGCGCTCGCCGAGGAGATCGTCGCCCGTATCGAGCCCGTCGAGCAGGTCCGCCTGGTGTCCTCCGGTACGGAGGCGACCATGTCGGCGATCCGCCTGGCCCGCGGGTTCACGGGCCGGTCGAAGGTCGTGAAGTTCGCCGGCTGCTACCACGGCCATGTGGACGCGCTGCTCGCCGCCGCCGGTTCCGGTTTGGCGACCTTCGCGCTTCCGGACACGCCCGGTGTGACCGGTGCGCAGGCCGGTGACACGATCGTGCTCCCCTACAACGACCTCGAAGCGGTGCGGGCTGCGTTCGCCGCGCACCCCGGCGAGATCGCCTGTGTGATCACGGAGGCGGCGCCCGGCAACATGGGCGTGGTGACGCCCGCCGAGGGCTTCAACCAGGGGCTCGCCGACCTGTGTCGGGAGAACGGTGCGCTGTACGTCTCCGACGAGGTCATGACGGGCTTCCGCACCTCGCGCGCCGGCTGGTACGGGGTGGACGGCGTCAAGCCCGACCTGATGACGTTCGGCAAGGTCATGGGCGGTGGCTTCCCGGCCGCGGCGTTCGGCGGCCGCGCCGACGTGATGGGTCACCTGGCCCCGGCCGGCCCGGTCTACCAGGCGGGCACGCTGTCCGGTAACCCGGTCGCGACCGCGGCAGGTCTGGCGCAGCTGCGCCTGCTGGACGAGGCGGCGTACGACAAGGTGAACGCGGTGTCGGCGCAGATCCAGGGCCTGGTGACGGACGCGCTCGCCAAGGAGGGCGTCGCCCACCGGCTGCAGACCGCGTCCAACATGTTCTCCGTCTTCTTCACCGAGGCGCCGGTCCGCAACTACGACGAGGCGAAGACGCAGGACGCCTTCCGCTTCAACGCGTTCTTCCACTCGATGCTGTCGCAGGGCGTGTACCTGCCGCCGTCGGCGTTCGAGTCGTGGTTCGTGTCCACCGCCCACGACGAGGCGGCCGTCGAGCGGATCGCGGCGGCGCTGCCCGCGGCCGCGCGTGCGGCCGCGCAGGCGCAGCCGGAGGCCGGCGCATGAGCGACATCACGGTCGTCCACCTGATGCGCCACGGCGAGGTGCACAACCCGGACGGTGTCCTGTACGGCCGCCGTCCCGGCTACCACCTGTCCGAGCTGGGCCGCCGCATGGCGGAGCGGGTCGCGGACCACCTGAAGGACCGGGACGTCACGTACGTCGTGTCCTCCCCGCTGGAGCGGGCGCAGGAGACGGCGACGCCGGTCGCCCGGAGCCACGGTCTGGAGCTGGCGACCGATGCGCGGCTGCTGGAGGCGGAGAACGTCTTCGAGGGCAAGACCTTCGGCGTGGGTGACGGCGCGCTGCGCAAGCCGGGGAACTGGAAGCACCTGACGAACCCGTTCAAGCCGTCGTGGGGCGAGCCGTACGTGGACCAGGTCGTCCGGATGATGAGTGCGATCGAGGCGGCGCGGGACGCGGCCCGCGGCCACGAGGCCGTCGCGGTCTCGCACCAGCTGCCGATCTGGATCGTGCGCAGCTTCGCGGAGAAGCGCCGGCTGTGGCACGACCCGCGGCGCCGGCAGTGCACGCTGGCCTCGCTGACGTCGTTCACGTTCCAGGGCGACAAGCTGGTGTCGGTGGGCTACAGCGAGCCGGCCCGGGACCTGGTTCCGGCGCACCTGCTGGCCGGGGCGAAGCCGGTGAAGGGCAAGTCGAAGGCGTTCGGCGCCTGAGACCGGACCGCCCCTGGCCTGACCAGGGGCTTGTCGGCGCCCGCGGGGGGCGCGAAAGATCGGCAAATCGCTCATGCGAAACTTTTCACATGAGAATTGGCCGCGCCCCCCGCCGCCGCTCGTCCAGCGGCCGCGCCCTCCTGCTGACCGCGGTGACCGCGGTCGGCGCCCTGACCCTCACGGCGTGCACCGACTCCGACGGCAAGCCGTCCGGGTCCAACGGCGGCAACTACGTGACGGGCCCGAGCGGCATCGCGACCGTGGCCAAGGGTGAGCGGGCGCAGGCGCCGAAGCTCGACGGGGAGACCGTCGACGGGGAGAGCCTCGACACGACCGCCCTGAAGGGCAAGGTCGTCGTCCTCAACGTGTGGGGTTCCTGGTGCCCGCCCTGCCGGGCGGAGGCCAAGTACTTCGCGCAGGTGTCCAAGGAGCTCGCCGACGCCGGCAAGCCGGTCGCCTTCGTCGGGATCAACACCCGCGACAACAGCAAGCAGAACGCGGCCGCGTTCGAGGACAACTTCGGGATCACCTACCCGAGCCTGTACGACCCGGACGGCAAGCTGATGCTCCGCTTCCCCGCGGGCACCCTCAACGCGCAGGCCATCCCCTCCACGATCGTCCTCGACAAGGAGGGCCGGATCGCCGCCCGCACGCTGGCCCCGGTCAACGACGCGCAGCTGCGGTCGATGATCGACCCGCTGCTCGCGGAGCAGTGACCTCGTGGTCCCTCCTGTCCTGACCCTGGCCGCCGAGCAGGCCGGTGTGAACACCACGGTCCTCAGCGGCGCCCTGCTGCTGGCCCTGCCCCTCGCGGTGCTGGCCGGCCTGGTGTCGTTCTTCTCGCCGTGCGTGCTGCCGCTGGTGCCGGGCTACCTGTCGTACGTGACCGGGGTCAGCGGGGCCGACCTCGCGGAGGCGCGGCGCGGGCGCATGGTGGCCGGGGCGGGCCTGTTCGTCCTCGGGTTCACGGCGGTGTTCGTCTCGTCGGGGGCGCTGTTCGGGCAGTTCGGCAACGTCCTGCTCGGCAACAAGGAGATCATCTCCCGGGTCATGGGCGGGGTGGTGATCGTCCTCGGCCTGTTCTTCATGGGGGCGATCCCGGGCCTGACGATGCGGGAGTTCCGGTTCCACCGGAAGCCGGCGAGCGGCCTGCTGGGCGCGCCCCTGCTGGGGGTGCTGTTCGGGGTCGGCTGGACGCCGTGCATGGGGCCGACGCTGGCCGCCGTCAACACGCTCTCCCTGGACCAGGCGAGCGCCGGCCGGGGTGCGCTGCTGACGGTCGCGTACTGCCTGGGCCTGGGGCTGCCGTTCATCCTGGCCGCGGTCGCGTTCCGCAAGGCGCTCGGTGCGTTCGGCTGGGTGAAGAAGCACTACGCCTGGGTGATGCGCATCGGCGGCGGCATGCTGATCCTGACCGGTCTGCTGCTCGTCACAGGTTTGTGGAGCAGCATCGTCAGCGACATGCAGAACTGGACCCAAGGCTTCACGGTGGGGATCTGAGGACTACAGGGATATGAGTACGACCGACAAGGCGCCCGCGGAGGCGTCGAACCCGTCCGAGGACACCCCGGACCCGGCCGGCGCCGCCGACCCGGCCGAGGCCGCCGCCGATTCGGCCGAGGCCGCGGCCGGTGCGCAGCTGTCCACCGCGCCCGCGGAGGAGGCCGGCGGCCCCGTCGGTATCGGCGTGATCGGCTGGGTCCGCTGGTTCTGGCGGCAGCTCACCTCGATGCGGGTGGCGCTGATCCTGCTCTTCCTGCTGTCGCTGGGCTCCATCCCGGGCTCCCTCATCCCGCAGACGCAGGTCGACGCGATGAAGGTGGCCCAGTGGAAGAAGGACAACGCCTTCTGGGTGCCGGTCGCCGAGAAGCTCCAGCTGTTCGACGTGTACAGCTCGGTGTGGTTCTCCGCGATCTACCTGCTGCTGTTCGTCTCGCTGATCGGCTGCATCGTCCCGCGCAGCTGGCAGTTCGTCGGCCAGCTCACCGGCCGCCCGCCGGGCGCGCCCCGCCGCCTGGACCGGATGCCCGCGTACACGACCTGGCGGACCGCGACGGCCCCCGATGACGTACTGGCGCACGCCCGGAAGCTGCTGGGCGGCCGCCGGTTCCGTACCGAGGCCGGTTCGTCCTCGGTCGCCGCGGAGAAGGGCTACCTGCGCGAGGCCGGCAACCTGGTCTTCCACGTCGCGCTGATCGTCATGCTGGTCGCCTTCGCCTGGGGGCAGCTGTTCAAGTCCGAGGGCGGCAAGCTCGTGCTGCGCGGCAAGGGCTTCTCGAACACGCTCACCCAGTACGACGACTTCAAGTCGGGCAGCTTCTTCACCCCGGACGACCTCCCGCCGTTCTCCTTCACCCTCGACAAGTTCGACGCCTCGTTCGAGAGGTCCGGCCCGCAGAAGGGCACGGCCCGCGACTTCAAGGCGTACGTCACCTTCAGCGAGGGCGCCCACGGCGCGCCGCAGAAGCGCGAGATCCAGGTCAACAAGCCGCTGGAGGTCGACGGCGCCAAGGTCTACCTCCTCGGCCACGGCTACGCGCCGGTCATCTCGGTCACCGACCCCACCGGGAAGGTGATCTTCCGGGACGCGGTGCCGATGCTGCCGTTCGACAGCAACCTCAGCTCCTCCGGCGCGGTCAAGGTCACCGACGGCTACCGCGACAAGGACGGCAAGACGGAGCAGCTCGGCTTCAACGCCATGTTCGTGCCGACCTTCGCCGGCGAGGGCAAGGGCACGATGCTCTCCCAGTTCCCCGAACTGGACTTCCCCGTCCTCGCGCTGAGCGCCTACCACGGCAGCCTGGGCGTGGACTCGGGCCTGCCCCAGAACGTGTACCAGCTGAACACCTCCAAGATGCAGGAGTTCAAGGACGAGAACGGGCAGCTGTTCAAGAAGCGGCTGCTGCCGGACGAGACCATGGAGCTGCCCGGCGGGGCGGGTGTCGTGAAGTTCGAGGGCATCGAGCGCTGGGCGACGTTCTCCGTCACCCGCCAGCCCGGCAGCGCGCTCGCGCTCGCCGGCGCCGTCGCCGCCATCGGCGGCCTGGCCGCGTCGCTGTTCATCCAGCGCCGCCGCGTCTGGGTCCGCGCGGTGCGCGGCGAGGACGGCACCACCGTCGTCGAGATGGCCGGCCTCGGCCGCAGTGAGTCGGCGAAGGTCCCGGAGGAGCTGGGGCAGCTGGCCGCAGCCCTGCACGATCAGGCGCCCACCGCGCCCGACCGACCCGTCAAGGAAACCGTCGAAGGAGAGCGCGGATGACGCCGCTCGCAGCCGAAGTCAACGAGAACCTGGCGCAGATCAGCAATTACCTGGTCTATTCGTCGATGGCGGTCTACATGCTCGCCTTCTTCGCGCACATCGCCGAGTGGACGTTCGGCAGCCGCAGCAAGGTGGCCCGTACGGCCGCCGCACTGACCGACGGGGCGGCCGGCGGCGCCACCGCGCCCGCCGTGCAGGTCCGCTCCAAGGGCGGCACCGCCGTACTCGACAAGCCGAAGGTCGTCACCCGGTCCGCGCCCGGCACCCGCGACGTCCCCGACGGCCCCGGCGCCGCCGGCGGCACCGCCGAGGGCGACCTGTACGGCCGGATCGCGGTCTCGCTGACCGTCCTCGGCTTCCTCCTCGAAGCGGCCGGCGTGGTCGCCCGCGCGCTGTCCGTGCAGCGGGCCCCCTGGGGCAACATGTACGAGTTCTCGGTCACCTTCTCCACCGTGGCCGTCGGCGCGTACCTGGTGCTCCTCGCGCTGAAGAAGAACGTGCGCTGGCTCGGCCTGATCCTGGTCACCACCGTCCTGCTCGACCTCGGCATCGCCACCACCTGGCTGTACACCGACAGCGACCAGCTGGTCCCGGCCCTGCACTCGTACTGGCTGTGGATCCACGTCTCCACCGCGATCTTCTGCGGTGCGGTCTTCTACATCGGTGCGGCCGGCGCCGTCCTGTACCTGCTGCGCGACTCCTACGAGGCCAAGCTCGCCTCCGGCGGCACCCCCTCGAAGATCGCCACCTCGGTCCTGGAGCGCTTCCCGTCCGCGGCCTCGCTGGACAAGTTCTCGTACCGCATCAATGCGGCCGTCTTCCCGCTGTGGACGTTCACGATCATCGCGGGCGCCATCTGGGCGGGCGACGCGTGGGGCCGCTACTGGGGCTGGGACCCCAAGGAGGTCTGGTCCTTCGTCACCTGGGTGGCGTACGCCTCCTACCTGCACGCCCGGGCGACCGCCGGCTGGAAGGGCCGCAAGGCCGCCTACCTGGCCCTCTTCGCCTTCGCCTGCTGGATCTGGAACTACTACGGCGTGAACATCCTGCTCAGCGGCAAGCACTCGTACGCGGGCGTCTGAGCCCCGACGGTGGCACGCTGGTGGCATGACCCCTGTGACTCATGCCACCAGCGAGAACCGGGGCGAGAACCACTGGCTCCTGCGCTTCGAGGTGCACCTGCCCTGCGCGTACGAGGACCTGTGGCCCGCGCTGAGCACGGCCGCCGGACTGCGCGGCTGGCTGGCCGCGGCGGACGTCCTGGAACGCCGGCTCGACGGGGCGGTCACACTGCGCTGGCTGAACACCGGCACCACCGTCTCCGGCCGGGTCACGGCCTGGGACGTCGAACGGGTCGTGGAGTACACCGTCACCGAACACGGCCGGCTCCGTTTCCACCTCGACCCGGTCGGAACGGACTCCACGGTGATCCGCTTCCAGGCCGAGCGCGCCGGCACCGAAGAGGACCGGCTCGACGCCCTGGCCGGCTGGCACCACCACTTCGAGCTTCTGGAGGCCGCGCTCCACGGCCACCCGGCGGACTGGTCGCACTGGACCGACGCCCGGTGGGCGGAGCTCCGCGGCCGCTACGCGGCCTTCTCCCACACGTAGACCGGCCCGGACACGCAGACCGGACCCGGAACCGGCCCCCGGCCCGGCCCCGTTCCCTAGTCCTTGTCCGGGTCCTTGCCGGCGTCCTTGCCGGCGTCCTTGTCCCGGTCCTTCTCCGCGTCCGCGTCCCTGGTCCAGCGCTGCTCCTCGCCGAGCGACCGCAGGAACTCCGGGTTGTCGTCGGGGGCCACCCACTGCGTCCGGCGCGCCCGGCCGCCACCGACCGCGGAACGCTGCTTGCCCGCCGCCAGCCACACGACGGGCCCGACGATCGAGAAGAGCAGGATGATCAGCACCCAGACCGGCTTGGGGAGGTGCTTGACCTCCTCCTCCGGGGTGTTCAGGCAGTCGATGAAGGCGTAGATGGTCAGCGCGATGATCAGCAGGAACGGCAGATAGCGCAGCACGGTGTGGGACCGACTCCCCGGCGTTGACGGGGGACCCGCGCGGGGCCCCGGTGACGGGTCCAGGTTAGTCGGTGACGGATACTGGCCCCTATGGCTTACGACGATCTCCGCTCGCTGCTCCGGGCCCTGGAGCGGGAGGGCGACCTCAAGCGCATCAAGGCCGAAGTCGACCCGTACCTGGAAGTCGGGGAGATCGTCGACAGAGTGAACAAAGCGGGCGGTCCGGCCCTGCTGTTCGAGAACGTCAAGGGCTCGGACATGCCCCTGGCGATGAACGTCTTCGGCACCGACCGCCGCCTGCTCAAGGCCCTCGGCCTGAAGTCGTACGGCGAGATCAGCGACAAGATCGGCGGCCTGCTGAAGCCGGAGCTGCCGCAGGGCTTCATCGGCGTCCGCGAGGCCTTCGGCAAGCTGGGCTCGATGGTGCACGTCCCGCCGAAGAAGGTGAAGGGCGACGCCGCCCCCGTCCAGGAGGTCGTACTCACCGGCGACGACGTCGACCTGGACCGGCTGCCCGCGCTGTTCACCTGGCCCAAGGACGGCGGCTCCTTCTTCAACCTGGGCCTGACGCACACCAAGCACCCGGAGACGGGCGTGCGCAACCTGGGCCTCTACCGCCTCCAGCGCCACGACAAGCGCACCATCGGCATGCACTGGCAGATCCACAAGGACAGCCGCAACCACTACGCCGTCGCCGCCAAGCGCGGCGAGCGGCTCCCGGTCGCGATCGCGTTCGGCTGCCCGCCGGCCGTGACGTACGCGTCGACCGCGCCGCTGCCGGGCGACATCGACGAGTACCTCTTCGCGGGCTTCGTCGCCGGCAAGCGGATCGAGATGGTGGACTGCAAGACGGTCCCGCTCCAGGTCCCGGCCAACGCGGAGGTCGTGATCGAGGGCTGGCTGGAACCGGGGGAGATGCTCCCGGAGGGCCCGTTCGGCGACCACACCGGCTTCTACACCCCGCAGGAGCCGTTCCCCGCGCTGAAGATCGACTGCATCACGATGCGGAAGCGGCCGCTGCTCCAGTCGATCGTGGTCGGCCGGCCGCCGACCGAGGACGGGCCGCTGGGCCGCGCCACCGAGCGGTTCTTCCTGCCGCTGCTGAAGATCATCGTGCCGGACATCGTGGACTACCACCTGCCCGAGTCGGGCGGCTTCCACAACTGCGCGATCGTCTCGATCGACAAGAAGTACCCGAAGCACGCCCAGAAGGTCATGCACGCCATCTGGGGCGCCCACATGATGTCGCTGACCAAGCTGATCATCGTGGTCGACGCCGACTGCGACGTCCACGACCTGCACGAGGTGTCCTGGCGGGCCCTCGGCAACACCGACTACTCCCGCGACCTCACGGTGGTCGAGGGCCCGGTGGACCACCTGGACCACGCCTCGTACCAGCAGTTCTGGGGCGGCAAGGCCGGCATCGACGCCACGAAGAAGCTGCCCGAGGAGGGCTACACCCGCGACGGCGGCTGGCCCGACATGGTCGAGTCCGACCCGGCCACGGCCGCCCTCGTCGACCGCCGCTGGAAGGAGTACGGGCTGTGAGTAGCCATGCCAAGCTGGGTGTGAGGGCGGGCCGTGCTCCTCGCACCAGCGGGGATGACCCGGAGTACGGCCTGTGAGCACCGACGCCATGGCCGGTCCGGCCCTCTTCATCGGCGACGACACCGCGTACGTGGCCCTGGTGCGCCCGCAGCTCGACCCGGCCGACCCGGACGTGGTCCGGGCCGCGGGCGAGGCCGGGGTCTCCCCGGAGGAGTTCGCGGGCCCGGGTGACGTCTGGGCCCTGCTCGTCGAGGACGGCGCCGAGGGCGACGGCTTCGAACTGCCGGGCCTGCGCGACGTCGAGGCCGACGGCTTCGCCGAGCAGCTCCAGGCCGTCCTGGCCGGTGCCGAGCCGTTCACCGTGGAGGCCGGGGACGTGCTGAGGCTCGACGGCACCCCGGCCGGGGACTGCTGGGCCCTCACCGCTCACGTGACCCCGCCCGAGGGCCACGACACCCCCGCCCGGACCCTCACCCCCGGCCCGGTCGTCACCGCGGACCTGCTGACCGACCTCGCGGTCTTCCGCGGGAGTCTGATGTGACCACCGCCGCACAGGGTGCCGCAGTCGCGGCGCTCACCCTGGGGTACGGCCGTGCCCGGCTGACGATCGCGTCCCGCCCCGAGCTGGAGGACGGCTGGCTGCTGACGGCCGATGCCGGCAAGGAGCTGTCGGCCCGGTTCGAGGTCGAGCACGTCGAGCGCGAGGACGTCGTCGCCTTCGCGGACCGGCTGATCGCCGGCATGGCCGACGCGGAGCCGTTCTCGGTCCGGCTGACCCCGGGCCGGAACAACCCGCTGACCCTGCAGGCCGTGCCGGTGGACGACGGGTTCGCGTTCCTGGCCCGGCTCACCCCGAACGGGGACGACGCGGTGGTCCACCTCGACATGGAGGTCGGCAACCTGGGCGCCGACGAGCTGCGCGCCGACTTCGAGAACTTCCGGAGGACCCTCGCATGATGACCACCGCCGACGGGGTCGTCGGCCCCGGCCCCGCCGCGCCGCAGGCCCCCGGCAAGGTGAAGGCGTTCCTGCGGCTCGTGATGATCGAGCACTCGGTCTTCGCGCTGCCCTTCGCCTACATCGCCGCGCTGACCGCGATGTTCCAGGTCGACCGCAGCATGCACTGGACCGAGCTGCTGCTCGTCACCGTCTGCATGGTCGGCCTGCGGACCTTCGCCATGGCCGCGAACCGGATCATCGACCGCGAGATCGACGCCCGCAACCCGCGCACCGCCGGCCGCGAGCTCGTCACCGGTGCGGTGTCCGTGCGCTCGGCGTGGACCGGGGCCGGGATCGCGCTGGCGGTGTTCCTCGGGTCGGCGGCGCTGCTCAACCCGCTGTGCCTGATGCTGGCGCCCGTCGCGGTGGTGCCGATGGTGGTCTACCCGTACGGCAAGCGGTTCACGGACTTCCCGCACGCCATCCTGGGCCTGGCCCAGGCCATGGGCCCGGTGGGGGCCTGGCTCGCGGTCACCGGGACCTGGTCCTGGGACGCGGTGGTCCTCGGCCTCGCGGTCGGCGTGTGGATCGGCGGCTTCGACCTGATCTTCGCCTGCCAGGACGTGGCCGCCGACCGGGCGGAGGGCGTCAAGTCCGTCCCGGCCCGCTTCGGCGTCCCCGCCGCGCTGTGGGGCGCCCGCGGCGCCCACGCCGTCACGACGGCCCTGCTGGCCTGGTACGCGGTGGCCACCGGCGCCGGCGTGCTGTTCTGGATCGGCCTGGTCGTCGTCGTCGCGGCGTTCCTCTACGAGCACACCATCGTCACCCCGCACGACCTGTCCCGCCTGAACCGTGCCTTCTTCACGGTGAACGGTTTCATCGGGATCGCCCTTTTCGTGTGCGCCCTCGCGGACCTGGTGGTCCGCGGCCTGAGCCTGTAGCTCGAAGGAGTGAGCCGGGCGGGACCGCGGGGTGCGCGGTCTGCCCGGGTGCGTAGCGTGCGGCCTACCATCGAGTGCATGGACAGGGAGGCCGACGTGACCGTCTCGGAGAGCGACCGCCTGCACTCACAGCTCAGCCGGTTCGAGGACATGTTCCCGGGCTACCGGATGGAGATCGTCGAGGGCGCCATCGTGATGAGTCCGTTGAAGCCGCACCATGCCAGGACCATCCGTCTGATGTGGAACATGCTGGAAGCCCAACTGTCGGAAGACTGGGGTTTCATCAGCGACGTCGCGGTGCCGTTCAATGGCGACAACGAGTTCTGCCCGGACCTCGCCGTGATTCCTGCGACGCAGGCGGACAAGAACTTCAGCGCCTACCCGCCGGACCTGATCGAGCTGGTGATCGAGGTGGTCTCGCCGAGCAGCGTCCGCAACGACTACGAGGTCAAGAACCGGGCCTACGCAAGCCGCGGGATCCCGCACTACCTTGTCTTCGACCCGTACAAGGCGCACTGCGTGATGTTCTGGAACCCCGGCCCCGACGGGTACCTCGGGACGGACACCCTCACGTACGGCAAGACGGTCGTCGTGGAGACCGGCATCGGCAAGCTCACGATCGACACCTCCGGGCTGCCGGTGGACCCCTCCGCCGTCAGCTGATCAGCTGAGGACCCGCCGGGCGGGTCGGGGCCGGGCGGCGGTGGTAGATCGCCGTGGCGATGCCGGCGGCGAGGCCGCACAGGTGGCCCTGCCAGCTGATGCCCTCGTGGGTCGGGAGGACGCCGGTGAGCATGGTGCTGCCCCAGACGGCGGCCACGCCCAGGGACACGGCGATGCCGAGGACCCTGCGCTCCACGAAGCCGCGTATCAGCAGGTAGCCGAAGAGGCCGAAGACGACCCCGGAGGCGCCGAGGGTCATGGTGTTCGGCGGCGAGATCAGCCAGGTGCCGATGCCCTCGGCCAGGATGATGATCCCGCACACCGCGAGGAAGCGGCGGATCCCGGACAGGGCCGCGATGAAGCCGAGGACCAGCAGCGGGACGCTGTTGGAGGCGACGTGGTCGAAGCCGAAGTGCAGGAAGGACCCGGTGACGATGCCGGTCAGGCTGTCGGGGTCGCGGGCCACGACCCCGTACTGGTCGAGGGCGTGCCCGGTGGCGTAGTCGACCGCCTCCAGGACCCACAGCAGGGCCACCCAACCCAGCATCAGCTTGGCCGCGACCTTGGTCCGCTCGGTCCGGCTCCATTGCGGCTCGATCGTGCTGCTGCTCATCGGTTTCGCCCCCTGTGTGTCGTGCACCGTTCCCCGGGGGAACGTCCGGCACACCTTAGCGAGTGCCCGCCCGGTGTGGCCGGATAGTCTCGGAGCTATGACAGAGCGCAAGCGCACCCCGTGGGTGGTGGGGGTTTCCGGGGCGTCCGGGACGCCGTACGCGGCCTCGGTGATCCGAGGGCTGCTGGCGGCGGGCGAGAGTGTGGACCTCGTGGTGAGCCGGGCCGCCCGGCTCACCCTGTTGGACGAGACCGGGATCGCCTTCCGCGACGCGCACTGGCGCGCGGACCTGCGGGAGTGGCTGGCCCGGGGGGCCGACGGAAAGCCGGGGACGTTCGAGGTGCCGGAGGGCGACGTCCGGTACTGGTCCGCGGGTGACCTGGCGGCCGGACCGAGCTCGGGCTCGTACCCCGCCAAGGGGATGCTGATCGTGCCGGCGTCCACGGCCTGTGTGGCGGGAGTGGCGCTCGGGCTGTCGAAGGACCTGCTGCAGCGGGCCGCGAGCGTGGTGCTCAAGGAGCGGCGGCGGCTGGTGGTCGCGGTGCGGGAGACCCCGCTGAACGGGCAGACGCTCAAGGCGCTGGTGGCGCTGGACGAGGCGGGCGCGATCGTCCTGCCCGCCTCTCCGGCGTTCTATGCGGGTGCGACGCACATCCAGGACCTGGTGGACTTCGTCGCGGGGCGGGTGCTGGACGCGGCAGGGGTGCCGCACCAGCTGTACCGCCGGTGGGAGGGGGAGCTCGGTGCTGGCTCCCGCCCCCAGGAGGCAAGCGGTGACTAGCGCTTCTTCGCGGCGCGGGTGTGCGGCTTGCGGGTCTGGTCGACGCGGTAGGCGGCGGCGGGCTGGTCGGTGCGGGATCGGTTGGCCAGCTCCTGGAGCTGTCGCATGTGCGCGTAGGCCATCTCGATCGTGTACACGGGTGAACCACTCCTGAAGATCGTCATTTGATCTGTTGAAAGATTCACAGGGTGTTGACCCTGTGTGCCTTTGATTCTATACGTAAGATCGCAGGATCGCCGAACAATGGAAGGCTCCAGGTATATGGACGCGGTGGACAGGCAGCTCATCCAGGCACTCCGGGAGAACGGACGCGCCTCGTACGCGGAGCTGGGCCGGCTCGTCGGCCTGTCCGGTCCGAGCGTCACCGACCGGATCAACCGGCTGGAGTCGGCCGGCGTCATCACCGGCTACCGCGCGACCGTCGACGCGGCCTCCCTCGGCCTCGGCGTCACGGCGCTCATCGGCATCTCCCTCTCGGACGCCGCCGACCACGAGGACGTCGCCCGCCGGCTGCGCGACTTCGCGGAGATCGAGGACTGCTGGTTCATCGCCGGCGACGACTCCTACATGCTCAAGGTGCGCGCCAGTGACGTGGACGGCCTGGAGCGGATCATCCGGAAGCTCTCCGGCACCAAGGGCGTCTCGCGGACCCGTACGACGATCGTGCTCTCCACCAAGTGGGAGAACCGGGTCGGGGATCTGCCCGAAGAGCGCTAAGAGTACGGTTGCGGGGTTGGGCAAGAGCGCTCCCGTACGGGGCGAAAGTGCGCAGGGCGCTACAGGGCACAGGACACACAAGGAGGCGACCGGCCGATGGACGCTGGGCTCAAGCGTGAGCTGGAGGAGAAGGTTCGCTCCGGCGAGCGGCTGACCCGTGAGGACGGCATCGCCCTCTACGAGTCCGACGACCTGGCCTGGCTCGGGGCGCTCGCCCACGAGGTGCGCACGCGGAAGAACGGCGACGTCGTCCACTTCAACGTCAACCGCCACCTCAACATGACGAACGTGTGCACCGCCTCGTGCGCCTACTGCTCGTTCCAGCGCAAGCCGGGCGAGAAGGACGCGTACACGATGCGCATCGAGGAGGCCGTGCGCCTGGCCAAGGCCATGGAGAACGAGAACCTCACCGAGCTGCACATCGTCAACGGCCTGCACCCGAGCCTGCCGTGGCGGTACTACCCGCGCTCGCTGTCCGCGCTGAAGGAGGCGCTGCCGAACGTCTCGCTGAAGGCGTTCACGGCGACCGAGATCCACCACTTCGAGACGATCTCCGGGCTGTCGGCCTCCGACATCCTGGACGAGCTGATCGAGGCCGGCCTGGAGTCCCTCACCGGCGGCGGCGCGGAGATCTTCGACTGGGAGGTCCGCCAGCACATCGTCGACCACCGCACCCACTGGGAGGACTGGTCGCGGATCCACCGGCTCGCGCACGAGAAGGGCCTCAAGACCCCGAGCACCATGCTCTACGGGCACATCGAGGAGCCGCGCCACCGCGTGGACCACGTGCTCCGGCTGCGCGAGCTCCAGGACGAGACCGGCGGCTTCCAGGTCTTCATCCCGCTGCGGTACCAGCACGACTTCGTGGACATGAAGGACGGCAAGGTCCGCAACACCCTCCAGGCGCGGACCACGATGGCCACGGGGGCCGAGGCGCTGAAGACCTTCGCGGTCTCGCGGCTGCTCTTCGACAACGTGCAGCACGTGAAGGTCTTCTGGGTGATGCACGGCGTGCAGACCGCCCAGCTGGCGCTGCAGCACGGTGCGGACGACATGGACGGCTCGGTCGTCGAGTACAAGATCACGCACGACGCGGACAACTACGGCACGCCGAACAAGCTGAGCCGCGACGACCTGCTGGAGCTGATCCGCGAGGCCGGCTTCCGCCCGGTCGAGCGCAACACCCGGTACGAGGTCATCCGGGAGTACCCCGGTCCGGACGCGAACCTGCGCGAGACGCCGCAGGCGATGCGCGTCTGAGCCGGTTGCCGGCCGAAGGCCCTGGTCCCGTCGGGGGACCGGGGCCTTTTTCGTTGCCCGGAGGCATGGATACTCTCGCAGGGTGGCTCTCACCTTCACCTTCGATCCGGTCGTCGACCCCGCCCTGCGCACCGGCATCGCCGAGCTCTGGACCGACGTGTCCAACGCCGGTGGCGCGGTCGGGTTCGTCCCGCCCGTCACGGTGGACGACATCCGCCCCGAGCTGGTCAAGCACCTCGTCGCGATGGCCGAGGGCCGCCACCGCCTGGTCGTCGGCCTGGACGCGGGCGGAAGGGTCCGCGCCTGCGCCTTCCTGGCGCTCAACACCCACCGGCTGATGACCCACTGGGTCTGGGCCTACACCGTCATGGTCGCCCCCGACCTCCAGGGCCGGGGCGCCGGGCGCTCCCTGCTGGAGGCCGTCGCCGACGCGGCGCGGAGCCTCGAAGGCATCGAGGCCGTCCGGCTCACCTGCCGGGGCGGACTGGGGCTGGAGCACTTCTACGCGGCCTGCGGCTACAAGGAGGTCGGCCGGGTCCCCGACGCCATCCGGGTGGCTCCCGGCGACGACCGCGACGACATCACGATGCTGCTGCCGCTGCACTGAGCGGTCGGCGGTGCGGGGCCCGGGTGTGGGTTCGCGCTCGGGTTCGGGTGCGGCTGCCGGGCCGGGTACAGGGTGTCCGATCTGCGGTTCGTGTCCGGTGATGACCCCGACGGCGCGGCCCCCGTCGGGGTCGTGCTTCACTGGACGGGCACGCTGACGACGTACCGACGACACAGAGAAGGGGTCACCGTGTCCCTCAAGCCGAGCGCGACGATCCGCTACACCGCGATGCGTCTGGGCATCTTCGTCGGATGCCTCGTCCTCGTCGCGGTCCTGGTCAACGTGGGCTGGGTGCCCGCGGGGCTCGGGGACGCCAACGTCGCCTGGGTCGTGCTGCTCGCCCTGGTGATCTCCGCGCCGCTGTCCTTCGTCCTGCTGCGCAAGCAGCGCGACGAGATGTCCGCACAGATCGCGGGCCGCGTCGCGGGCGCGAAGGACCGGCTCGCCGCGAACCGCTCGCAGGAGGACGCGGCCGACGACGCCGCGCGCGTCAGCTAGTAGGCCCGGCCCCGCCCTCTGGCCCGACCTGACCTGGCCGGCCCGTCCGGCCGGGCTGTCGGCCGCCGGTTACCTTCCTCACACGTCCGAGCGCCCCTGCACCGGGAACACCCCCGCGTGCAGGGGCGCTTGGTGTTTTCCGGAGGCGGGAAGACGGGTGCGGTGCGACCCTGTCTCAAAGTGCATCTTTGAGGTTCTCAAAGGGAAAGTGTTAGCGTGTTAAACATGTTGACCCCAGTTGCGCACCACCTGACCGCGAGCATCCCGCTCGTGGCGCGCCTGCACGTCGACCTCTGCCGCCGCGCGTCCGCGGCCTGTTGCGGCTGTCGCTGAGTCCAGCACCCCCCTCGCTTCCTCCTCTTCTTTGCGCGTTACCCCACCCGGAGAGTGTTCGTGTCCGCGACCCCTCAGGCCCCCGCCAAGGCCTCCTTCAAGTTCCCCTTCTGGGCCCAGATCGTCACCGGTCTCGTGCTCGGCGTCCTGTTCGGCTGGCTCGCCCGCAGCCAGGACGTCAGCTGGCTCGCCACCACCCTGGAGAAGGTCGGCGACATCTTCGTCCAGCTGCTGAAGCTGGCCGTCGCCCCGCTCGTCTTCTTCGCGATCCTGGTGTCCATCACCAACCTGCGGAAGGTGAACAACGCCGCCCGCCTCGCCTCGCGCACGCTGCTGTGGTTCATGATCACGTCGCTGATCGCCGTCGGCATCGGCCTCGCGATCGGCCTGCTCACCAACCCCGGCGCGGGCACCGGCCTCACCCCGCAGGACGGCAAGCTGCCCAAGCGCACCGGCTCCTGGATCGACTTCCTGACCGGCATCGTGCCGAACGACGTCGTCACGCCGTTCACCGAGCTGAACGTCCTTCAGATCGTCTTCCTCGCCGCCGTCGCCGGTGTAGCCGCCCTCCAGCTGGGTGACAAGGCCCAGCCGGTCCTGAACGTCGCCGAATCGATTCTCCAGCTGCTGCAGAAGGCCCTGTGGTGGGTCATCCGCCTCGCCCCCATCGGCACCGTCGGCCTCATCGGCACCGCCATCGCCTCGTACGGCTGGGAGCTCATCGGCAAGTACGCGACCTTCACCGCCGACGTCTACATCGGCTCCGCGCTCGTGATGTTCGGCGTCTACCCGCTGCTCCTCGCGACCGTCGCCAAGGTCAACCCGATCCAGTTCTTCAAGGGCGCCTGGCCCGCGATCCAGCTGGCCTTCGTCTCCCGCTCCTCCGTCGGCACCATGCCGGTCACCCAGAAGGTCACCGAGCGCCTCGGCGTCCCGAAGGAGTACGCCTCCTTCGCCGTCCCGTTCGGCGCCACCACCAAGATGGACGGCTGCGCCGCCATCTACCCGGCGCTCGCCGCGATCTTCATCGCGCAGATCTTCGACGTGCAGCTGACGGTCACCGACTACCTGCTGATCGCCTTCGTCTCGGTGGTCGGCTCCGCCGCCACGGCCGGCCTCACCGGCGCCACCGTCATGCTGACCCTCACCCTGTCCACCCTGGGCCTGCCCCTGGAGGGCGTCGGCCTGCTCATGGCCATCGACCCGATCCTGGACATGATGCGCACCGCCACCAACGTCGCCGGCCAGTCCCTGGTCCCCGTCGTGGTCGCGGCCCGCGAGGGGATCCTCGACAAGAAGGCCTACGACAGCGCCTCGTCCTCCCCTCTGGACGAGCGCGCCCCGGTGGTGGCCGCCGCCTGACAGGCGCCACCGCCCCACGCGCCGCAGCCCCTGCCCGGTCCGATGCCGACCGGTCGGGGGCTGCGGCCTTTTCCTGCGGGCGTACGGGGGTGTACCGCGCGGGGTCTACTCCAGGGTCGCCATGCGGATCCAGGCGATCGCGCCGAGGAGGACGGGCGGGGCGAGCCACCACGGGCCCAGGGTCCGGCGGACCGACGGGATCAGGGTGACCAGCAGTGCGAGCCCGCTCAGGCAGACCACCGTGAAGCACACCGCCGAGATCCTCGTGTACCCGCGGTCGTCCCAGACGCCCTGCGGCCCGTAGCGCACCGCGGCATGGACGAGGAAGGCGTTCAGTGCGTGGACGAGCCCGAGCGGAACGCCCAGCACCCACTGCAGGCAGCCCCGGTCCTCGGGCAGGTCGATGTTCTCGCGCCGGTACGTCACTGCACGCCCTCCCCGTTGTGGTCATGGGCATGCTAATGGTCCGTTTCCGGCCAACGGGGCTCCGCCGCGCGGCCGGGTGTCGGCGGGGCGGCGGCTTCGGGGAAGGGGGCGGCGGGTTCGGTGGGGGTTCCGTGCGGGTTCGCACGAGGGGTGTTCAGCGCGGTTACCCGTGCGTACATTACCGCCGGTAACTCCGCGTCCCCGTGCCGAGCCGAGAAGGAGCGCCGTGGAACTGCAGACCGCGCCGAAGCTGGTCGAGCCCGTCAAGACCGTCGTCGACGGGGTGGTGCGCCAGGTCGAGGTACCCGCGCTCGCCGGGGTCCCGGCCAGCGGATCGCTCGGCGACATCCCGTTCCACAACGCCCGCGAGGCCCCCGGCACCGCCGTCCTCTCCCGCAAGGAGCGGGACGGGACGTGGCGCGACGTCACCGCAGCCCAGTTCGCCGCCGAGGTCCTGGCCGTGGCCAAGGGACTCATCGCCGAGGGGCTGCGGGAGGGCGACCGGATCGCCATCATGGCCCGCACCACCTACGAATGGACCCTGCTCGACTTCGCCGCCTGGGCCGCCGGACTGGTCACCGTACCCGTCTACCCCACCTCCTCCGCCCTCCAGGCCCGCTGGATCATCCAGGACTCCGGCGCCGTGGCCTGCGCCGTCGAGGACACCACCCAGGCCCGCCTCCTCAGCACCGAGCGGCCCAACCTGCCCTGGCTGGCCCACCTGTGGGAATTCGACACCGGCGCGCTGGCCCGGCTCGTCAAAGCCGGTGAACAGGTGCCCGACGCCGTCGTGCACGCCCGCCGCGCCGCCCGCACGCCCGACTCCGTCGCCACCCTCATCTACACCTCCGGCACCACCGGCCGGCCCAAGGGCTGCGTCATCACCCACGCCAACTTCTTCGCCGAAGCCGACAACGCCGTCGCACTACTGCACCCCGTCTTCAAGTCCGCCAGCAGCGAACCCGCATCGACCCTGCTGTTCCTGCCGCTCAGCCACGTCTTCGGCCGCATGGTCGCCATCGGATGCCTGCGCGCCCGGGTCAGACTCGGGCACGCCCCCAGCCTGCAGACCGAGGACCTGCTCGCCGACCTCGCCGGCTTCCGGCCCACGTTCCTGCTCGCCATCCCCTACGTGCTGGAGAAGGTCTACAACACCGCCCGGGCCACCGCCGAACGGATGGGCCGCGCATCCTCCTTCGACCGGGCCGCACGCATCGCGCAGCGCTACGGCGAAACGATCGAAGGCGGCACCCCGGGGCTGGGCCTGCGGATGGCCCGCGCCCTGTACGACCCCCTCGTCTACCGGCGCATCCGCGCCGCCCTCGGCGGGAGCGTACGGTACGTCCTCAGCGGCGGCTCACCCCTCGGGCGGCGGCTCGCCGCCTTCTACACCGGGGCCGGCATCGAGGTCTTCGAGGGCTACGGGCTCACGGAGACCACCGCCGCCAGCACCGTCACCCCACCGCAGCGACCCCGGCTCGGAACGGTCGGCTGGCCCCTGCCCGGCACCGCGGTGCGGATCGCCGAGGACGGCGAGGTGCTGCTCCGCGGCCGGCACGTCTTCGCGGGCTACTGGAACACGGCCGCCGCGGACACCCCGGGGGACGGCCCCTTCCTCGTCGGCGGCTGGCTCGCCACCGGGGACATCGGCGAACTCGACGCCGACGGGTACCTGACGATCACCGGCCGCAAGAAGGACGTGATCATCACCTCCGCCGGCAAGAACGTGGCCCCGGCCCCGCTGGAGGACTGGCTGCGGGCCCACCCGCTCGTCGGCCAGTGCATGGTCGTCGGCGACAACCGGCCGTACGTCACCGCGCTGATCACCCTCGAACCGGAGGGGCTCGCCCACTGGCGGGCGATGCGGAGGAAGGAAGGCGTGCCGATGCGGGAACTGGTCCGCGACGAGGAGCTGCGGGCCGAGCTCCAGCGCGCGGTGGACGACGCCAACCGGCTGGTCTCCCGGGCCGAGTCGATCCGCCGGTTCACGGTCCTGCCGGGAGGGTTCACCGAAGCCCGTGGACACCTGACGCCGTCGCTGAAGCTGAGGCGCGCGGCCATCGTCCAGGACTACGAACGGGAGATCGAGGGGCTGTACCGGGCGGATTGAGAGGTGAGGGTCGGGGTGGGCGTGGATCCCGGAAAACCTGGGCCGCCCAGGCCTGGGGGCAGGGGCTCGGGCGGCCGGGGCTCGGGCGGCGGGGGCTCGGGCGGCGGGGGCGGGGCCGGGAGCTTATGGTGGCGCTGACGGATCGGGGGGCCGCCCCGAGGAGGGTGCAGTGCACCGTTCCCGCACCGGAGCCGCGGTCGGCGCAGGCTGTCTGCTGGTGACCACGGCCGTGGCGACCACGGCCGCCGTCCCCGGCGTGCCCGGACACGCCCCGGCGCCCGTCCGGGCGTCCGTACCCGCTGCGGCAGCTACCGCCGCCTCCTCCGCCGCGTCCTCTTCGGCCGCGTCCTCCACTCGGCCCCGCATCCGGTGGGGTGCCTGCCCCGTACGGCCCGTGCCCGCCGGAATGCGGTGCGGCACCCTCACCGTGCCGCTGGACCACTCCGCCCCCGCCAAGGGCACCCTCCGCATCGCCCTTGCCGAGGTACCGGCCAACGGACCCCGCGCCGGGCGCCGCGGCTCGCTGCTGCTGAACTTCGGCGGACCCGGCGGCTCGGGCGTCAAGGGCCTCGCCGCCCACGCCAAGGACCTCGCGCAGCTCGGCGAGCGCTTCGACCTCGTCGCCTTCGACCCCCGCGGGGTCGGTCACAGCGCCCCCGTCAGCTGCGGCGGCTCGCTCGACTCCGATCCCGTCGACTCCGACGACCCCGCGGACGAGCTCGCCGCCGTCCGTGGCGTCGTCGCGCGCTGCGAACGGGCCTCCGGGCCGGTCCTGCCGTACATCGGCACCGTGCACGTCTCCCGGGACATGGACCTCATCCGCCGGGCCCTCGGCGAGGACCGGCTCAACTACCTCGGCTTCTCCTACGGCACCCGCCTCGGCGTCGTGTACGCCGCCCAATTCCCCCACCGGGTCGGCCGCATGGCCCTCGACGGCGTCGACACCCTCACCGAATCACGCGTCGACCAGGCCCTCGCCACCGCGCAGGGCCAGCAGCAGGCCCTGGACAACTTCCTGTCCTGGTGCGCCCGTCAGCCCGGCTGCGTGTACGGGACGAACACCCGCACCGCCAAGGAGGACGTGGCCGCCTTCGTCGCCCGGCTCGACGTCGCTCCCCTCGTCGACGCGGACGGAGCCCTCTTCACCGGGCGGGACGCCGTCACCACCATCGGCAGCGCCCTCTACTCCCGGGAGCTGTGGCCCCACCTGGCCAAGGCCCTCGCCCTGGCCGAGCGCGAGCGCGACCCGCGCGGACTGCTCCGCCTCGGCGCCCCCGCCGGCGCGGACGAGGGCGCGGGTACGGATCCGGACCCGGCCCCGGATGCGGATGCGGATCCGGGCGGTTCCGCACGGCCGCCCGGCCTCGTCCCCGCCGACAACGCCGTGGCCGCGATGACCGCCGTGAACTGCGCCGACGACCCCGACCGCAGCAGCGACGAGGAGAGCCCCGCGGCGGTGGCGGCGCGGATCGACGGCCTGCGGGAGGAGTTCCGGCAGGCCTCGGCGGTCTTCGGGCCGCGGCAGTTGCTGACCGTCCTGGCCTGCTACGGGCGCCCCGCCGGTACCGACTTCATCCGCCGGATCGACCGGCCCGGCGCCCCGCGCATGCTCCTCGTCGGTACCCGGGGCGACCCGGCGACCCCGTACCGGTGGACCGAGGAGACCGCCCAACGCCTCGGTTCCGCCGTCGTCCTCGACTACAAGGGCGACGGGCACACCGGCTACGGCAGCTCGACGTGCGTGCGCGGCTACGTCGACGACTTCCTGATCGACGGCCACCTGCCGGGCGGAACACGGTCCTGCCCGGCGGAGGAATGATCGCAGGTGGGAAGCCCTGTCCGAACGCGCGGTCGAATATGCGATCGAACATTCATTCGTATACGGTGACGCCATGGGGAACTTCGTACTGGTACCCGGCGCATGGCTCGGGGCATGGGCGTGGGACGCGGTGGTGGAGGAGCTGCGCGCGGCGGGCCACGACGCCCACCCGCTGACGCTGTCCGGCCTCGCCGAGCGCCGTGCGACCGGCTCCTGGGCGGGCCAGCAGACGCACGTGCACGACATCGTCGACGCCGTCGAGCGCCGGGACCTGCACGACGTCGTCCTGGTCGGCCACAGCTACGCGGGCGTCCCGGTGGGCCAGGCCGCCGAGCTGATCTCCGACCGGCTGGCCCGGGTGGTCTTCGTCGACGCCGACGTGCCGGTGGACGGGGAGCCGTTCGTTTCCGGCTGGCCGGGCGGGGCCGAGGTGGTCGCCTCCGTCGAGGCGAACGACGGCTTCTGGCCGCCGCTGACCGCGGCCGACTACGCGGGCCAGGGCCTGGACGGGGAGCAGATCGCCCGCATCGTGGCCGGCTCCACCCCGCACCCGGGCGCCACCCTGACGGAACCGGCGGCACTCGCCCGCTCGTTGGGCGAGCTGCCGGCGGTGTACGTGAAATGCCTGCTGGACGGGCCGGAACCGCCGCCCGCGGCGGCCGAACTCCTCAAGAACGACAGCTGGACCCTGCGGATCCTGGACACGGGTCACTGGCCGATGTTCTCCCGCCCGCAGGAACTGGCGCGGCTCCTGGCGGAGGTGGGGGAGGCGCAGGGGGAGCGGGAGCGGGAGGGGTAGGCAGCGCCCCGCCGCCCGCCGCCCCCTTACCCCTCTTCCGCCAGTGCCTCGTCCTGGTGGGCCAGCACCTCGGCCCACGCCGTCGCGTGGTGGTCGCGGGCCGCCTCGTCGTAGAAGCCGGCGTGGGTCAGGTGCAGGCGGGAGCCGATGGGGTGGGGGCCGAGGCGGACGGTGACGACCGTCTCGGCGCCGGCCGTGCCGGCGCGGCCCGTCACCCAGGTCATTTCGACCAGTCGGCCGGGTTCCAGTCGGAGGAAGCGTCCGTAGTGCGGATGGCGGGCCCGGGGCGTCTGCGGGTCGCCGGCGAACTCGGTCTCGAAGAAGAACGGCGCGTTCACCTCGGGCCGCATCAGCACCGAGCCCGGCGCGGCGAACCAGTGGTCGAACCGTTCCGTCCACGCCAGGTACAGCGCGTGCGGCGATGCGAGCATCGCGCGCTCGACGGTCAACTGGTGGGGGCGGTCGGCCAGGTCGGGGGTGCGGATCGGCTCGGTCACCACGGCACCACCGTAGTGAGGGGCGCGGCGGCCGGCCAGGAGCCGCGCCCGGGCGCCCGGGCTCCATCAGCCGTCCGCCGTCAGGCCTTTCGCTCCGCCTTGAGGTGGGTCAGTTCTTCCTCGTGCCGTCTGAGGTCCAGGGCCACCGTGCCCCTCGTGTACTGGAAGGTGCCGGCGGCGGCCAGCGGGACGGAGAGGGCGAGGAGGGCCAGGAGGTCGGCCGGATCCCGTTCCGTGGCGCAGCGTTCGCCCTCGGCGTCGGCGTACGAGCGCCGCTTGCCGTCGCCCTCGTCGTAGAAGACGGGGGAGGCGCAGTCGGTGCTCCGGCTGGAGCCGTAGTTGACGGTGAAGGGGGCCAGCAGCTGGTAGGCGAGCCAGAGCCAGATGGCGCCTGCTGCGATGAGCAGGTACACCCCCAGGGTGCGCATGCGGTCCGCGCGGGCGCGGAAGGTCGTCTCGTGGGCCTCTGCTGTCATGTACGCCGAATCTAGCCGAACGGTGTCCGGCCCACCCGCCCCGTTCCCGCCCCGGGTCGTCCCTCGCGTGTCCGTCCCCATCCGCCACAGAACGGACAAGCGCCTTCAAGTGAGCACCTATTGGCGCATAACCGTCGGCAACCCTCCCCCGTTGGGCGTTCTGTCGCCGTACCGGATGAAGCCGAGACGAATGGTGTGTCACATCTGCCGGGGCGCCGGTGAGTCGCCGTCGAATACCTGATAGACAGTGAATATTCACGGCTCGACCCGCCGTACAACTTGCCGGCCGCCTTGGGGGGATCGCCGCACTGTGAAGCCGCTTCACCGCCACCTCGTCAACACCTCGCGCAAGGTCCTGTGTACGGCCGCGCTCGCGGCCAGCCTGACGACCGCAGCCGTGGTGACCAACCCGCCGACCGCCGACGCGGGCGAGTCCGAGCCCACCCCGGACAGCCCCCAGGCCGCCGACCGCGGCGACGCCCGCCTGGACCTGCCCGGCGACCTCGCCGATCCGGCGGTGCCGCCGGCAGCCGGTGCGGGCGAGGGGGCCAGCGGCATCCCCGCGACCGCACTCGACGCCTACAAGCGGGCGGAGACCGCGGTCGCCGCCGCGCTCCCGAAGTGCAAGCTGCCCTGGCAACTCCTCGCGGGCATCGGCCGGGTCGAGTCGGTCCACGCCTCCGGCTACGGGCTCAAGGCCGACGGGTACACCGAGAAGCCGATCCGCGGCCCCCAGCTGAACGGCCAGGGCTTCGCCGAGATCAAGGACACCGACAAGGGCGAGTTCGACGGCGACGCGGCCTACGACCGGGCCGTCGGCCCGATGCAGTTCATCCCCTCCACCTGGGCCACCTGGGGCGCCGACGGCAACGGCGACTCCAAGCGCGACCCGAACAACATCTACGACGCGGCCCTCGGCGCCGGCCTGTACCTGTGCGCGGGCGACCGCAACCTCTCCGACCCGGCGCAGGTCGACCGGGCGATCCTCAGCTACAACAACTCCCGCGAGTACGTGAACACCGTGCTCGGGTTCATGAAGCAGTACCAGAACGGTGTCGGCGAGGTGCCCAACCCGCCCACCGGGACCTACCCGACGCCCACCAACCCGGTGCTGCCGACCCCGCGCCCCGGCACGCAGACCAAGCCGTCCACCGGCGGGGGGACGACCACCCAGCCGTCCACCCAGCCCTCGACGAAGCCGTCGACGAACCCCACCAACCCGTCCAAGCCGGCCGAGCCGCAGAAGCCCGCGCCCGCGCCGTACCTGGCCAAGGTGGAGGTGCTCGGCAGCACCGAGCTCAAGGCGGAGGCCGGGGCCGCGTTCACCGCGGTGCCGCGGGTCAAGGCGGTGCTCAGCGACGGCAAGCCGGCCAAGGGGCAGGCCGTCCTGTTCGAGGTCGAGAACGACACGACGGGCACGTACTTCGGTACGCAGGGCCGGCTCCACCTGGTGGTGCAGACCGACGCCGAGGGCGTCGCCGCCGCGCCGGGCCTCGTGGCCGGAGCCACTCCGGGCACCTTCACGCTGCGGGCCTCGGGCTACGGCACCGCCACCCAGTTCACGGTGAACTTCAAGGGCGTCGTCTCGGCGAAGCCCGTCCCGGCCGTCGCCGACCTGCTGACGCGTACCGACGCGGGTGCGGGCAAGCCGCTGGAGGTCGTCGCCGGGACCCCCGTCCGGGGCATCGAGGTCAAGGCGACCGCCGGCGGCAAGGCCGTGGCCGGTACGCAGGCGACCGCCGGGCTGGTGGAGCAGGACAAGGCGACCGGCCAGTGGGTCCCGGTGGACCCGGCGAAGGCCACGGGCCCGTACTTCAAGGGCGCCAAGGACGGCGAGAAGCTGTTCAGCCTGGAGCTGGCCGCCTCTGGCGCCGACGGCCTGATCGCCCTGCCGGAGCTGCTGACCACGGACGTCGCCCCGGGCACGTACCACCTGCGGCTGATCACCAAGGAGAAGGTGGTCCTGGTCCTGGAGCTGAGGGTGACCGCCAAGGCGCAGACCCCGGCCCCGCAGACCCCGTCCCCGACGGCTTCCGCCGTCAAGCCGTAACGGCTCGGCCCCCGGACGGCCCCGAGACGACGGCCGGCCGCCACCGCGACCCGGTGGCGGCCGGCCGTTTTCGCACCCCGGCCCCGGCCCGCCCCGCGCCGGCCCCGGCCCGGCGGCAAAAGGCAGGAGCCCCGCCTCCGCCGTTCGCGTGGGAACGGGGAGGCAGGGCTCCTTGGGTACTGCTCTCAGGTACTGCGATCCAACCGCGAGGGGTTGGCCGTGGCCATTAGGCTACGGTGACGTTCTCCGCCTGCGGGCCCTTCGGGCCCTGCGTGACGTCGAAGTTCACGGTCTGGTTCTCCTCGAGGGAGCGGAAGCCAGAGGCGTTGATCGCGGAGTAGTGGACGAAGACATCCGGGCCGCCGCCGTCCTGGGCGATGAAGCCGAAGCCCTTTTCAGCGTTGAACCACTTGACGGTTCCGGTAGCCATGAGCCCTCCTATGGGCCAAAGGGTCGCCCTGCTCCAGAACCTGCTAAGAAGTCTGAAAACTACTAAAGCCCGCGGGTCACATTCTCCGCAGGCTTCGTACTGCAAGGGAAACCAAACTGCAACTTGCGTCGAGCCTAGCACGCACCCCGCGGCCGAGACCAGAGGGAAAGATCACGTCACCCGGACGTTTGACACCCGCTCGAAGGCTGACGCGGGGCCCCCGGCTAGTCTCGCGATGTGGACGTCTATCGCAGCCGGCCCCGGGTCGGCCACATTCAGTTCCTGAACTGCCTTCCCCTCTACTGGGGGCTGGCCAGAACCGGCACCCTGCTGGACCTGGAGCTGACCAAGGACACCCCCGAGAAGCTCAGTGAGCACCTCGTCCAGGGCCGTCTCGACATCGCCCCGATCACCCTGGTGGAGTTCCTCCGCAATGCCGATCGGCTCGTCGCGTTCCCCGATCTCGCGGTCGGCTGCGACGGCCCCGTGATGTCCTGCGTGATCGTCTCCCAGGTGCCGCTGGACCGGCTGGACGGCGCCCGCGTCGCCCTCGGCTCGACGTCCCGCACCTCCGTGCGCCTCGCCCAGCTGCTGCTCGCCGAGCAGTACGGGGTCCGGCCCGACTACTACACCTGCCCGCCCGACCTGGGGCTGATGATGCAGGAGGCCGACGCGGCCGTGCTGATCGGCGACGCCGCACTGCGCGCCTCGCTGCACGACGCGCCCCGGCTCGGCCTCGACGTCCACGACCTGGGGCTGATGTGGAAGGAATGGACCGGACTGCCGTTCGTGTTCGCCGTCTGGGCCGCGCGCAAGGACTACCTCGACCGTGAGCCGGCCGTCGTCCGGCAGGTGCACGAGGCCTTCCTCGAATCCCGGGACATCTCCCTGGAGGAGGTCACCAAGGTCGCCGAGCAGGCGGCCCGCTGGGAGGCCTTCGACGCCGAACTGCTGGAGCGGTACTTCACCACCCTCGACTTCCGCTTCGGGCCGGAACAGCTCGCCGGCGTAAGGGAATTCGCGCGCCGCACGGGTCGGTCGACGGGCTATCCGGCAGATGTCGCGGTGGAGCTCCTGAAGGTGTCCTGAAGGATCCGCCGGAGCGTTCGGGCCGCCGCCCGTGTTCCGTTTCGTGATCGGTTTCGTGATCGGAATACCGGGCGGTGGCCCGGGTTCCGGGCGGCGCTTCCGGGGGAATTCCCTCTCTTTACGTATTGTCATCGCAGCGCCGTGTCGCCGTTGCCGTGAATTCACCCTTCCGGTCCGGTTCCGGCGCGGCCGGGGGAATTCCCGCCGCCCCTGCGGCCCCACCCACCCCGCCCGGCCCCGCCGCCCCGCGCGTGGGTGTCACCCGTACGGCAGGCCACGGGGCAGCAGGGACACGCGACGCCACGGTGTCCGGACCCTCGGCGGGTTCGAGCCCGCGGGAACGGCCCCGGGGTCCCCCTGACGCACCTAAGGTGGATCACGAGGTGGATCACGAGGTGGACCACCTCGTCGGGACCACGGGGGAGGGGCCGGGATGGAGCCGCTGGAGGCGGGCGAGCCGCGGAGCATCGGTGCGTACCGGCTGCTGGGCCGGCTCGGTGCGGGGGGCATGGGCCGGGTCTACCTGGGCCGCAGCGCGGGCGGCCGGACGGTCGCCGTCAAGATCGTGCACCCGCATTTCGCCGCCGACGCGGAGTTCCGGGCCCGGTTCCGCCGCGAGGTGGAGGCCGCCCGGCGGGTCGGCGGCGAGTGGACCGCGCCCGTGCTGGACGCCGACCCGGAGGCGCCGGTGCCGTGGGTGGCCACCGGGTACGTGGCGGGACCCTCGCTGGGCGCCGCCGTGGCCGCGCACGGGCCGCTGCCGCAGGCCGCGGTACGGGCGGTCGGCGAGGGGCTGGCCCGCGCCCTGGTGGCGGTCCACGGGCTGGGGCTCGTCCACCGAGACCTGAAGCCGTCGAACGTGATGCTGACCCTCGACGGGCCCCGCCTGATCGACTTCGGGATCGCCCGGGCCACGGACGGCACCACCTCCCTCACCTCCACCGGGGTCTCCGTCGGCTCGCCCGGCTACATGTCGCCCGAGCAGATCCTCGGCAAGGGCGTCACGGGCGCCGCCGACGTGTTCTCCCTCGGCGCGGTGCTGGCGTTCGCCGCGACCGGGCAGCCCCCCTTCATCGGGGACAACTCGGTGACCCTGCTCTACAAGGTGGTCCACGAGCCGCCGGACCTGGACGCCCTCCCGCCCGGCGAGCTGCGCGACCTGGTCGCGGCCTGCCTGGACAAGGATGCCGGGGCCCGGCCGTCCCCGCAGGCCGTGGCGGAGGCGTTCGACGGAGCCCTGCGCGCCCCCGGCCGGCTCCCCGAGCCCGTGATGGAGCAGGCGAGCCGCGCCGCGGTGGCCCTGCTCGACCTGGACGCGGTGGACGCGGTGGAGGGGGAGTCGGGGAGCGGTTCCGGGCCGGTCCCGTTCACCGCGCCCTCGTACGGGGCGCAGGCCGCGGCCGGCGGTGCGGCCGCGGCCGCCGGCGTCGGGGTCGGCGTCTTCGGCGCGCCCGACCCCTCCTACGGCGGCTCGTTCGGGGGCCCGGTCGGGCCCGCGGCGGGACCGTACGGTGCCCCGACGGAGACGGCCGGCGGCGGCAGCCCCGGCAGTGGCGGGGTTCCGCAGCCGCGCACCGCCCCCGACGGGGAGGGGACCGCCCCCGGCCGCAAGGTGACCATGACCGCCGCCGGGCGCCGGTTCAGCTGCACGGTGGTGGTCGCGGCCGCCGCGGTGACGGCCGCGCTGTCCGGCGGGCTGTTCGGGCTGGGGCTGCTGCCCGGGACGGGAGGCGGGCAGGACCACGCGTCCCCGCCGGCCGCAGCGACCAAGCCCTCCGCGCAGTCCTCGTCGGGCCCGACCCCGCTGCCGACGCCCAGCCCGTCCCAGGGCGCCCGCGAGGACGTCCCGCAGGAGCTGGTCGGCACCTGGAAGGGCACGGTGGCCACGGCCCGGCTAGGGCTGTCGAGCGAGTTCGAGATCACGATCAAGGCGGGCCGGGTCGGCGAGGTCGTCGGCCGCGACAAGTCGGTCCTGCCCGTCTTCGGCACCGACTGCTCCGGTAACTGGAAGCTGGTGTCGGCCACCGACCGCTCCCTGGTCCTGGACACCTCGGGCAACCCCAACCCGGCGCCCGGAATCTGCTCCGGCGGCTCCGCCGACGAACGCTTCACCCTCAACGCGAACGGCACGCTGCACTACCGGTCGGGCGACTCCGCGGCCGGGAACCCGGAGGGGGACCTGACCCGCGGCCGGTGAGTTCCGGCGCCGGGCCCTGGCGTAGGCTGGCTCGGTCCGGATCTCTTGACACACCGCCGAAGGGTGACGCACCGGTGACCGACCAGGCCGCTCTCCAGTCTGTCCTCGACCGTGCCGCCGCGGGGGGCCGGATCACCAAGGAGGAGGCGCTCGACCTCTACCGGCACGCCCCCCTGCACGCCCTCGGCCAGGCCGCCGACGCGGTGCGCCGCCGCCGCTACGCGGGTACCGAGCACATCGCGACGTACATCATCGAGCGCAACATCAACTACACCAACGTGTGCGTCACGGCCTGCAAGTTCTGCGCGTTCTACGCGGCCCCCAAGGACACGGGGAAGGGCTGGTCCCGGGACCTCGACGACATCCTGCGCCGCTGCGCGGAGACCGTCGAGCTGGGCGGCACGCAGATCATGTTCCAGGGCGGCCACCACCCGGACTACGGCGTGGAGTACTACGAGGAGCACTTCTCCGCCATCAAGAAGGCGTTCCCGCAGCTGGTCATCCACTCCCTCGGCGCGTCCGAGGTCGAGCACATGGCCCGTATCTCCGGCGTCTCCGCCGAAGAGGCGATCAAGCGGATCCACGCGGCCGGCCTGGACTCCTTCGCGGGCGCCGGCGCCGAACTGCTGCCGGAGCGGCCGCGCAAGGCGATCGCCCCGCTGAAGGAGTCCGGCGAGCGCTGGCTGGAGATCATGGAGATCGCCCACGGGCTGGGCGTGGAGTCCACCTCCACCATGCTCATGGGCACCGGCGAGACCAACGCCGAGCGCATCGAGCACATCGCGATGATCCGTGACACGCAGGACCGCACGGGCGGCTTCCGCGCCTTCATCCCGTACACGTACCAGCCCGAGAACAACCGCCTGAAGGGCCGTACCCAGGCGACGGTCTTCGAGTACCTGCGGATGATCGCGATCGCGCGCCTGTTCCTCGACAACGTGGCCCACATCCAGGGCTCCTGGCTGACCGTCGGCAAGGAGGCGGGCCAGCTCTCCCTGCACTACGGTGCGGACGACCTCGGCTCGGTCATGCTGGAGGAGAACGTCGTCTCCTCGGCCGGTGCCAAGCACCGCTCCAACCGCCAGGAGATCATCGACCTCATCCGCAAGGCGGGCCGCACCCCGGCGCAGCGCGCGACGACGTACGAGCACCTCGTCGTGCACGACGACCCGGCGAACGACCCGGTCGACGACCGCGTGGTCTCGCACATCTCCTCCACCGCCCTCGAAGGCGGCACGGCGCACCCCGAGCTGAAGCTCATCGCGGCCGAGTGATCCGGCCTTGCTGACGCTGCACACCGCGGGGCTGCTCGTCGCCGGGCGCGGGGCCGAGCCCCTGCCCGGCGGGGCCGTCCTCGTGGAGGGCGACCGGATCGCGGGCACCGGCCCGTACGAGGAGCTCGCCGCGGCCCGGCCGCACGCGCGGACCCGCCGCTGGCCCGGCGTGCTGACGCCGGGGCTGCTGGTGCACGGGGCGCAGGAGTTGCTGGAGGGGACGTACTACCCGGACGACCCGTACGAGACCGCCGAGCTCGGCACCGAGCCGGTGACCGGGGCGGAGGCGCTGGCCGCGCTGGAGTTGACCGATGCCCGCCGCGGCAACAGCGCCCGGCGGGCGACGCAGCGGCTGCTGGCCCGGGGCGTGGTGGCGGTGGCGGGGCGGCTGACGGTTCCGGCGGTGCGCACGGCCGTGGCCCGGTCGGGGCTGGAGCTGTTGCCGCCGGCCGGTGGGGGCGCCGGGGCCCCGCTGGATCCGTTCGCGGGGCGGGAGCACGTCGAGGAGGCCTTCCACGGGGTGCTCCGGACGGGTGCTCCGGCCCGGTTCGCGGTGTTCGCGGCGGCGGACCTCGGGGAGCTGGCGGCGGTGGGCGCGACGAGCTGTGTGGCCACCGTCATCGGCGGGCGGCTGCTGCACCGCCGGCGCTGACCCCGCGTGCGGCGAGGCGGCCGTCCTCGCGGGCGAGGGCGGCCAGCACGCAGGCCTGGAGGCGGCTGATGCCGCCCAGTTTGGTCCGTATGTTGTGGACGTGGAACTTGACGGTACTGACGGACAGTTGGAGTTCGCAGGCGAGTTCCGCGTTGGAGGCCCCGGTGGCCAGGCACAGGAACACGGCGGATTCCTGTTCGGTGAGCTGCACCGCGCGCCGCAGTGCTTCCTTCTTCTGCGCCGGCGTGTAGGCCGGGAACCAGGCAGGGACGCTGAAGCTGACGACGCGCACGTTTCCACTCCTCGCCCCCGGCCGTCACGGCCCGGACGGTCGACTCTCCGACTCTCCCCGCTCTAAGGGACGGGTGGACCGGACAGGTAGGTTCCCTTTCCGTCGTACGGCCAGGCGTTGGCCGTGCAGCCGAGCAGTCCCTTGATCTGCTGCATCATCGCGGGGGCGGGCTTGCCGGGGCCGGGGCAGGTCTCGTGGCCGCGGCCTATCTCGTGGCCGACCTCGTGGTTGACGATCAGCGCCCGGTACTCCTCCACGGGGCCCTTGAACTGGGGTGATCCTTCCTGCCAGCGCTTGAGGTTGACGACGACGTCGTGTCCGGCGCGGCAGTTGGTCTCGCCGACGAGCTCGGGGGTGACCACCTCGCACAGCTTGTCGGTGGTGGTGGGGGTGGCGATCTTCACGGTGAAGTCCACGGGGCTGCCGGCGCCGACGAGCTGGAAGCCGTGCGCCGGGTCGGATATCCAGCCGCGGGGGTCACCGAGGATGGTCTCGACGGCCTGGGCGGCGGTGTTCGGGTCGATTCCGCTGCCCTCCTCGACCTCGATGCGCCAGCGGCGGGCGGTGCCCTTGCCCTGCGGCTGCCCGGCGCGGGTGGAGGCGGTGAACGAGCCGCTACCGGTGGCCGGGACCGGTGCCTTGGAGCTCGCGGACGGCTTCGGGTCCGCGGGCGGGGAGGCCGCGGCGCCGGGTACGGGGGAGCCGTGGGCGCCGCCGGAGGAGCGGGAGGCCCGTCCGGGGTCGTCGGCGGGGCGCGGGTCGGTGGTCACCCGGTCGGCGACGGTGGTCTTCTTCGCTTCGGGCCAGGCGGTCCACAGTGCGGCGACGGCGGCGACGGTGGTGGCCGAAACCAGAAGGGTGCGGCGCAGGCGCCGGCGCCGCTCGGCCCGGCGGCGGGCGCGCGGCCCGGGGGGAGCGCCCGCGTTCGTGGAGCGACCGGTGGAACGACCTGCCGGCATGGTGAAGCCCTTTGCTCGGGGCGGCCCCCTGGGGATCCGGCCACCGGAGGTCCGGAACCGGCGGGTGGTGATCATCACCGGGCCGCGCCCGCCCAGTTAACCCCTTTCGTCGCTCTGGTCATAACTGTCCTCGGGGCCAGTTCGGTTGGGGTTCTCCCCGGGCACCGGATCGGAATGGCTCATTCCGTGCGGTGGGTCCCCCCGGCGGCCGGGCGGAGCCCCCGCCGGGCCGCCTCCGCCGGCCTGAGAGGATGAGCCCGTACGCACACGGACCGGAACCAACCACGCACCTGAGGGGCCCACGCCAGTGACCCGCGCTTCCCTGGACAAGCAGCCGCACGAAGTCGCCTCCATGTTCGACGGTGTGGCGGCGAACTACGACCTCACCAACGACGTGCTCTCCCTCGGCCAGGCCCGCCTGTGGCGCAAGGAGGTGGCCAAGGCGGTCGCCGCCCGTCCCGGGCACAGGGTGCTGGACCTGGCCGCCGGCACGGCGACCTCCTCACTGCCGTTCGCCGCGACCGGTGCGTACGTGGTGCCCTGCGACTTCTCCCTCGGCATGCTCCTCGAGGGCAAGAAGCGCCACTCCTGGCTGCCGCTGACCGCCGGCGACGCGACGAAGCTGCCGTTCAAGGACGACGTCTTCGACACCGTGACGATCTCCTTCGGGCTGCGCAACGTCCAGGACACCGACGCCGCGCTGCGCGAGCTGTACCGGGTGACCAAGCCCGGCGGCCAGGTCGTCATCTGCGAGTTCTCGCAGCCCACCTGGGGGCCGTTCCGCACGGTCTACACGGAGTACCTGATGCGCGCCCTGCCGCCGGTGGCCCGCGCCGTGTCCTCCAACCCCGACGCGTACGTGTACCTCGCCGAGTCGATCCGGGAGTGGCCGGAGCAGGCCGAGCTGGCGGCCCTGCTGCAGAAGGCCGGCTGGTCCAAGGTCGCCTGGCGCAACCTCAGCGGCGGCATCGTCGCGCTGCACCGCGGCTCCAAGGCCTAGCCGGCGGTGGCGGCGGTGGCGGACACCGGGGCCCCGGACTACGCGGAGCTGCTGGAGCGGATCGCGGCCGACGTGCGGCCGCTGGTCGGCAGCGGCACGCCCGCCGAGTACATCCCGGCCCTGGCCGAGGTGGACCCGGGGCAGTTCGGCATGGCCGTGGCGGACCTCGAAGGGAACGTCGTCGGGGTCGGGGACTGGCGGACCCCGTTCTCCGCCCAGTCCATCACCAAGGTCTTCGCGCTCGCCCTGGCGCTGGCCGAGGGCGGCGACAGCCTGTGGGAGCGGGTCGGCCGGGAGCCCTCCGGCAACCCGTTCAACTCCCTGGTGCAGCTGGAGTACGAGAACGGCATCCCGCGCAATCCGTTCATCAACGCGGGCGCCCTCGTCGTCACCGACCGGCTGCAGACCCTGACCGGCGACGCGAGCAGCGAGCTGTTGGAGTTCCTGCGCCGGGAGAGCGGCAACCCGGACATCGGCTTCGACGCGGAGGTCGCCGCCTCCGAGCACGAGCACGGCGACCGCAACGCCGCCCTCGCGCACTTCATGGCCTCGTACGGGAACATCGCCAACCCCGTGCCCGCCCTGCTCGACCACTACTTCTGGCAGTGCTCCATCGAGATGAGCTGCGCCGACCTGGCCCGCGCCGCGCGGTTCCTGGCGCGGCACGGGCTGCGGGCGGACGGCAGCCGGCTGCTGACCCGCAGCGAGGCCAAGCAGATCAACGCGGTGATGATGACCTGCGGGACGTACGACGCCGCGGGCGACTTCGCCTACCGCGTCGGGCTGCCCGGCAAGAGCGGGGTGGGCGGCGGCATCGTCGCCGTCGTCCCCGGCGTGTGCACCCTCGCCGTGTGGAGCCCCGGCCTGGACAGCCGGGGCAACTCGGTCGCCGGTGTGGCCGCCCTCGACCGGTTCACGACCCTGACCGGACTGTCCGTCTTCTGAGCCCGGTCACAGGGCGAGGGCGTAGCGGCGGCCGGTGCGGGTGCCGCCGGGGAGGGGGAAGACCTCCTCCAGGGTCATGCCGAGGCGCTCGGCGACCGCCACCGAGCGGGCGTTCGCGTCGTCGATCATCGCCACGACCCGGAGCACCCCGGCGGCGCGGACCCGCTCCAGGGTGGTCAGCGCGGCGGCGTACGCGTACCCCTTGCCCCAGGCGGACCGGGCCAGGCGCCAGCCGATCTCTATCTCGCCGACCGGCCCCCACGCCTTCTGCGCGGGCCAGGGCTGGGCGCCCGTGAAGCCCAGGACGCGGCCGTCCTCGTCCAGGAGCGTCCACAGGCAGTAGCCGAGCTGTGCGTCGTGCATCCGCTGGCGCGCGGTGAACTCCTCGTACGCGGACAGCTCGGCCGGTCCGCCGAGGAACTCCATGACGTCCGGGTCGGCGAAGACACCGTGCCAGGCGTGCGCGTCCTCGTCGGTGGGCACGCGCAGCCGGACGGCGGGGAGCGGCCGGGTGGGCGAGGTCGGCGAGGTCGGCGAGCTTGTCATCAGGTAACCCTTCGGATTCGCGATCTCTCTCGCTGCATAGACTGCACACGTCCCGTGCCAATGGGCACCCCCTATCGAGCCTTCGGGAGACCCCGCAGTGACCGAGCCCCTCTCCGAACACTCCGCGGACGTGATCGTCGTCGGGGCCGGGCCCGCCGGCTCGACCACCGCCTACTACCTCGCCAAGGCCGGCCTGGACGTCCTGCTGCTGGAGAAGACGGCGTTCCCGCGCGAGAAGGTCTGCGGTGACGGCCTGACCCCGCGCGCCACGAAGCAGCTGGTCGCGATGGGCATCGACATCTCCGAAGAGGCCGGCTGGCTGCGCAACAAGGGTCTGCGCATCATCGGCGGCGGGCAGCGGCTCCAGCTGGACTGGCCGGAACTCGCCTCCTTCCCGGACTACGGACTCGTCCGCAAGCGCGACGACTTCGACGAGATCCTGGCCCGGCAGGCCCAGAAGGCCGGCGCCCGCCTGTACGAGCGCTGCAACGTCGGCGAGCCGATCCGCGACCCGCGCACGGGGCGCATCACGGGCGTGCAGGCCAAGCTGGGCGAGGAGAAGACCCCGGTCACCTTCCACGCGCCGCTCGTGGTCGCCGCCGACGGCAACTCCTCCCGGCTGTCGCTGGCGATGGGTCTGCACCGGCGCGAGGACCGCCCGATGGGCGTGGCCGTCCGCACGTACTTCACGTCGCCGCGGCACGACGACGACTACCTGGAGTCCTGGCTGGAGCTGTGGGACCGGCGCGGCCCGCAGGACCGGCTGCTGCCCGGCTACGGCTGGATCTTCGGCATGGGCGACGGCACGTCCAACGTCGGCCTCGGCATCCTCAACTCCTCCTCCGCCTTCAAGGAGCTGGACTGGCGCGAGGTCCTCAAGGCGTGGTGCGCTTCCATGCCGGAGGACTGGGGCTACACCCCCGATAACATGACGCACCCGATCCGCGGCGCGGCCCTGCCGATGGCGTTCAACCGGCAGCCGCACTACACCAAGGGCCTGCTGCTGGTCGGTGATGCGGGCGGGCTCGTCAACCCGTTCAACGGCGAGGGCATCGCGTACGCCATGGAGTCGGGCCGGATCGCGGCCGACGTCATCGTGCAGGCCAACGCCCGGGCCACGCCGTCGCAGCGCGAGCTGGCGCTGCACAACTACCCGAAGGTGCTCAAGGAGACCTACGGCGGCTACTACACGCTGGGCCGCGCCTTCGTGAAGCTGATCGGCAACCCGAAGGTCATGAAGGTCGCGGCGCAGCGCGGCCTGACCCACCCGGTGCTCATGCGGTTCACGCTGAAGATGCTGGCCAACCTCACCGACCCGACGGGCGGCGACGCGATGGACCGCATCATCAACGGCCTGTCGAAGGTGGCCCCCCGCGCCTGAAAAGCGGACGAAAGGGTCCAATGGCCGTGCAGGCCCCGTGAAGGCGGGGTGAGGCGGTTCAGGCGGGTCGCGCCGGGTTCTCCCCGGAGCGGCCCGCTCCGTCTTCGTACGGGGCCGTGGAGGGCGCCTGAGGGGGTGTCGGGGGCTCCGGGGGCGGTGCGCCGGCTCCGTGGACGGCGCGCACGCAGCGGGCCGTCAGGGCGGCCCCGTAGGCCAGCATCGCCAGGGCGGCGGCCCACACGAGGGCGAGCAGGGCGGGGTGTCCCGGTTTGTCCCACGGGCGGGTGGTGTTCAGCAACAGGCCGCCGACGGCGAGGAGGAAGAGCCCGGCCGCGGCCGGGAGGGCGGTGGCGTCGGTCACTCCGTCATCGCCGGGGTCGCCGGGGCGGCCGTCCGCACTGCCGCCGTGGTCCTCGTACGGCTCCGACAGCCGCGGTGCGTTCACGCGCCCACCTCCACGGGGATGGTAGGCGCCCCGCCCGGGCGGGCGGTACTTCGTGCCGGGGCCGCCGTACGGGCGCACGGCGGAGGGCCGGTACTCCGCCCCCGAGCGGGGGAGTACCGGCCCTCCGGCCGTACGTGGTGGCCCGTGGGGCTCAGAGGACGCGGACCGCGCCCGTCGGCCGGTCGTAGCTCAGGTTGCGCTCGACGATGCCGGTGCTGGGGTTCTGCGCGCCGACGAACTTGCCGCCGCCGACGTAGATCGCGACGTGGTAGGCGCTGCCCTTCGGGCCCCAGTACAGGATGTCGCCCGGCTGCAGGGCGCTCAGGGAGACCGAGGTGCCGTACGAGGACTGCGGCTGCGAGGTGCGCGGCAGGGAGATGCCGGCCTGCCGGTACGCGGCCTGGACCAGGCCGGAGCAGTCGTACGCGGAGGGGCCGGTCGAGCCCAGGATGTAGGCCTTGCCGACCTGCGCGCGGGCGAAGTTGACGATGGCGGCGGCGGAGCCCTTCGCCGGAGTGACCGTCCCGACACCCTGCTCGTCCGAAGAGGCGGCGGCGGAGGCCGTCTTCAGCCCGGAGCGCTCGGCGTTGCGGGTGGCGCGCTCGGCCTCGGCCTTGCGGTCCGCCTCCTGCTTCGCCTTCTTCTCGGCGGCCTCCTTGGCCTCCTTGGCCTCGGCGGCGGCGCCGGTGCGGGCGCTCTCCTCCTCGGCGTGCAGCTCGCCGTCGACGGCGGCCGCGCGGGTGTTCTCCGCGGCGGTGGTGACGGCGGAGGACACCTCGGCGCCCAGGTCCATGTTGAGGACCGGCATTTCGAGGGTCTCGGTCACGGGCTCGGCGGCGGGGGACGCGCTCGCCGTGCCGGCCATCGCCAGGGTGCTGAGGACGCCACCGGCGACTCCGGCGCGAACCGCGAGCTTCGAGGCGCTGCGGCGGGGCTTCCGGTGGCTGGGTATGTGAGCGGTGTGGGACATGAGAACAACCGCTATCAGGGGGGTGCGGCTCGCTTCAAGAAACGTGGTCTGCGCCACAGTTGCGCGAGAAGTGAGGCAACCGGGCGCGCCGCGCTCCTTATTGACGCCGTAACGGACTAATCGGACACCCCCTCACAAGGCTGTGATCATGGGGTTTCCGCAATACGTCCCATTTGGTCCTGCGCCTACCATTCCCGCGGACTGTTGGCCAAGCCCCGTTTCGGAGGGGCTGGTTCAGAGTGGCGCAGGTCACAGCGGAGTCACGCCACGGGGTCGTCGTGGCCGGTCCGTGATCTCGCCGTGAGCGAGTCGCGTCCGAAGCGGCCCGGGGGCGCTCGGGGGAGTGTCCGCGGGGGTGGCTGCCGCGGCGCCGGAAGGGATGCCCGCGGGGGTGCCCGCAGGGGTGCCCGGAGAGGGTGCCGGGAGGTGGCCGGAAAGGCGCCGCGGGCGGGCGGAAGATCGCCGGGCGGGCGGCCGGGGGGATTGTCGGGGGGCGGCGGGGAAGTGGTGCGGCGGGCCGGCGGGCGTCCTGCTCCGGGGTCGGCGGAGATCGTGAACGCACGCACGTGTCCACTTCCGTCCCCGCGGCCTCCCCCGACCGAGCGACGCGGATCCCCTTACCATGGACATCTGAATTCGGCCAAATTTGCCTGCGCCCGTCATCGTTTGGTAGGGCAAGACCCCTCCTACCTGGGGTAACAGGCGTGGATGTCACGTTTGGTGATCAAGTGGATGCCTTGCGTATGAAGATCACCACTCATCGGACTTCATGATCGTTCGCCGGGTGGTGGAGATCACAAACTCGGTGTTGTCACCCGTGTCGCAGATCACAGATCGGCGGGCATAGGATGCGCAGCAGCCCGGCTTGTGAACTGCCTCACATGCAAGCGCTCGATCAAGAAGCGTGGTCTTCGCGGGGCGGGGCAGCGGTGCCGGCGCAGCGGTCCAACGGTCAAGGACGACTGGAAGGAGCGAGGAGCGTGAATGCCTACGCGCCCATCCTCGTGCTCGGCGCCCTAGGCGCAGGGTTTGCGATCTTCTCCGTGGTCATGGCCACGCTGATCGGCCCGAAGCGGTACAACCGGGCGAAGCTCGAAGCGTACGAGTGCGGCATCGAGCCGACCCCCACGCCGGCCGGCGGCGGCCGCTTCCCCATCAAGTACTACCTGACGGCGATGCTCTTCATCGTCTTCGACATCGAGGTTGTCTTCCTCTACCCCTGGGCCGTCACCTTCGACGCCCTGGGGATCTTCGGGCTCGTCGAGATGCTGCTCTTCGTGCTCACCGTCTTCGTCGCCTACGCCTACGTCTGGCGCCGCGGCGGCCTGGAATGGGACTGAGGGACTGAATTCCCATGGGACTGGAAGAAAAGCTGCCGAGCGGCTTCCTGCTGACCACCGTCGAACAGGCCGCGGGCTGGGTGCGCAAAGCCTCCGTCTTCCCCGCCACCTTCGGCCTGGCCTGCTGTGCCATCGAGATGATGACCACCGGTGCGGGCCGGTACGACCTGGCCCGCTTCGGCATGGAGGTCTTCCGCGGCTCCCCGCGCCAGGCCGATCTCATGATCGTGGCCGGCCGGGTCAGCCAGAAGATGGCGCCGGTGCTGCGGCAGGTGTACGACCAGATGCCCGCTCCCAAATGGGTCATCTCCATGGGGGTTTGTGCATCTTCGGGCGGAATGTTCAACAACTACGCGATCGTCCAGGGCGTCGACCACATCGTTCCGGTGGACATCTACCTGCCCGGTTGCCCGCCCCGCCCCGAGATGCTGATGGACGCGATCCTCAAGCTCCACCAGAAGATCCAGACCTCCAAGCTCGGGGTGAACCGGGAAGAGGCGGCCCGCGAGGCGGAGGCCGCGGCCCTCAAGGCGCTCCCCACCATCGAGATGAAGGGGCTGCTCCGGTGAGCGAGACCACCCCAGACCACGCCCACGGCAACGACGGCGGCAACGGGAACAACGTTCCCGCCCCCCGGGAGTCCGCCGGCCCCGACGTGATCGGCGTCCGCAAGGGCATGTTCGGCGCCCGGGGCGGCGGGGACACCAGCGGCTACGGCGGCCTCGTCCGCACCGTGGCCCTGCCCGGCGCGAGCCACCGCCCCTACGGCTCCTACTTCGACGAGGTGGCCGACGAGCTCGAAGGCGCCCTGGAAGAACAGGACCTGCTCCCCGCCAACGCCATCGAGAAGACGGTCGTCGACCGCGGCGAGCTCACCTTCCACATCGCCCGCGAGCACCTCGTCAAGGTGGCCTCCACCCTCCGCGACGACCCCGCCCTGCGCTTCGAACTGTGCACCGGCGTCAGCGGCGTCCACTACCCGGAGGACCGCGGCCGGGAGCTGCACGCCGTCTACCACCTGCGCTCGATCACCCACGGCCGGACCGTGCGGCTGGAGGTGTCCGCGCCGGACAGCGACCCGCACGTCCCCTCGCTCGTCTCCGTCTACCCGACCAACGACTGGCACGAGCGCGAGACGTACGACTTCTTCGGCCTGGTCTTCGACGGGCACCCGGCCCTCACCCGGATCATGATGCCGGACGACTGGCAGGGCTTCCCGCAGCGCAAGGACTACCCGCTCGGCGGCATTCCCGTCGAGTACAAGGGCGCCCAGATCCCGGCTCCCGACCAGCGGAGGTCGTACAGCTGATGTCCAACACCTCGAACCACGCGGCCTCCCGCGAAACCACCGAGGGCACCGTCTACACGGTCACCGGCGGCGACTGGGACGAGATCGTCCAGTCCGCGACCAAGGCGGACGACGAGCGCATCGTCGTCAACATGGGTCCCCAGCACCCGTCCACCCACGGAGTGCTCCGCCTGATCCTGGAGATCGACGGCGAGACGGTCACCGAGGCCCGCTGCGGCATCGGCTACCTCCACACCGGCATCGAGAAGAACCTCGAATTCCGGAACTGGACGCAGGGCACCACCTTCGTGACGCGCATGGACTACCTGACGCCGTTCTTCAACGAGACGGCGTACTGCCTCGGCGTCGAGGAGCTCCTCGGCATCACCGACCAGGTCCCCGACCGCGCCACCGTCATCCGCGTCCTGCTGATGGAGCTCAACCGGATCTCCTCCCACCTGGTGTGCATCGCCACCGGCGGCATGGAACTCGGCGCCACCACGATCATGATCTACGGCTTCCGGGACCGCGAGCTGATCCTGGACATCTTCGAGCTGATCACCGGCCTGCGCATGAACCACGCGTTCGTCCGGCCCGGCGGCCTCGCCCAGGACCTGCCCCCCGGCGCAGTGGACCAGCTGCGCGAGTTCCTCAAGACCATGAAGAGGAACCTGCCGGAGTACGACAAGCTCGCCACCGGCAACCCCATCTTCAAGGCCCGCATGCAGGACGTCGGCTACCTCGACCTCACCGGCTGCATGGCCCTCGGCGCCACCGGGCCCATCCTGCGCTCCGCCGGCCTGCCGCACGACCTGCGCAAGGCGGACCCGTACTGCGGCTACGAGACCTACGAGTTCGACGTGCCGACCACCGAGACCTGCGACTCGTACGGCCGCTTCCTGATCCGCCTGGAGGAGATGCGCCAGTCCCTGAGGATCGTCGAGCAGTGCCTGGACCGGCTGGAGCCCGGCCCCGTCATGGTCGCCGACAAGAAGATCGCCTGGCCGGCGCAGCTCGCGATGGGCCCCGACGGGCTCGGCAACTCGCTCGACCACATCAAGAACATCATGGGCACCTCCATGGAGGCCCTCATCCACCACTTCAAGCTGGTGACCGAGGGCTTCCGGGTCCCGGCCGGGCAGGCCTACGCGGCCGTCGAGTCCCCCAAGGGCGAACTCGGCGTCCACGTCGTCTCCGACGGCGGCACCCGCCCCTACCGGGTCCACTTCCGCGACCCGTCCTTCACCAACCTGCAGGCCATGGCCGCGATGTGCGAGGGCGGCCAGGTCGCCGACGTCATCGTCGCCGTCGCCTCCATCGACCCCGTGATGGGAGGCGTCGACCGATGACAGCCAACCCCGCCCGTCGAGAGGTGAGCCTGGGCATGCCCGGGCTGCCCGCCCCCGACTACCCGGCGGAGGTCCGCGCGCGGCTGGCGGCGGACGCCGCAGAGGTCATCGCCCGCTACCCCGACAGCCGCTCCGCCCTGCTGCCGCTGCTGCACCTGACCCAGTCCGAGGAGGGTCACGTCTCGCCGACCGGCATCCGGTTCTGCGCCGAGACGCTCGGCCTGACCACCGCCGAGGTCACCGCCGTCGCCACCTTCTACACGATGTACCGGCGCCGGCCCTCGGGCGACTACCAGGTCGGCGTCTGCACCAACACGCTGTGCGCGGTCATGGGCGGCGACGCCATCTTCGAGGAGCTCAAGGACCACCTCGGGGTCGGCAACAACGAGACCACCAGCGACGGCAAGGTCACCCTCGAACACATCGAGTGCAACGCGGCCTGCGACTACGCCCCCGTCGTGATGGTCAACTGGGAGTTCTTCGACAACCAGACCCCCGAGTCCGCCAAGGCCCTCGTCGACGACCTGCGCGCCGGCCGCCCCGTCGAGCCGACCCGCGGCGCGCCCCTGTGCACGTACAAGGAGACCGCCCGGATCCTGGCCGGCTTCCCCGACGAGCGGCCCGGGGCCGTCGAGGCGAGCGGCAGCGCCGGACCCGCCTCCCTGACCGGGCTGCGCATCGCGCGCGGCGAGGCCCCGCACCACGGCAAGGTCGTGCACCCGCGCGGCGAGGCGACCGGCGAGGAGGGGGAGTGATGAAGTTGACCACTGCCATGCACGAGAACGGCACCAGCCCGGAGAAGCTGCTGGCCCCCGTGCTGTCGGCGTTCTGGGACGAACCCCGGTCGTGGACGCTGGAGACCTACCGGCGCCACGAGGGCTACGAAGGCCTGCGCAAGGCCCTCGCCATGACCCCGGACGAGGTCATCGCGTACGTGAAGGACTCCGGTCTGCGCGGACGCGGCGGCGCGGGCTTCCCCACCGGGATGAAGTGGCAGTTCATCCCGCAGGGCGACGGAAAGCCGCACTACCTCGTCGTGAACGCGGACGAGTCGGAACCGGGAACCTGCAAGGACATCCCCCTTCTCTTCGCCAATCCGCACTCCCTCGTCGAGGGAATGGTCATCGCCTGCTACGCGATCCGCTCGGAGCACGCCTTCATCTACCTGCGCGGCGAGGTCGTCCCCGTCCTGCGGCGCCTGCACGAGGCGGTGCGCGAGGCGTACGAGGCGGGCTACCTCGGGCAGAACATCCTCGGGAGCGGGCTGAACCTCGACATCACCGTGCACGCGGGAGCGGGCGCGTACATCTGCGGTGAGGAGACGGCACTGCTCGACTCCCTCGAAGGCCGGCGCGGTCAGCCCCGGCTGCGTCCCCCCTTCCCCGCCGTCGAGGGGCTCTACGCGTGCCCCACTGTCGTCAACAACGTCGAGTCCATCGCGTCGGTTCCCGCGATCCTCGCCAAGGGCAAGGACTGGTTCAAGGCGATGGGGACCGAGAAGTCCCCCGGCTTCACCCTCTACTCGCTCTCCGGGCACGTCGCCTCGCCCGGCCAGTACGAGGCCCCGCTCGGCATCACCCTGCGCCAGCTCCTCGACATGAGCGGCGGGATGCGCCCGGGCCACCGGCTGAAGTTCTGGACCCCCGGCGGCTCCTCCACCCCCATGTTCACTGCCGAACACCTGGACGTGCCGCTCGACTACGAGGGCGTCGGCGCGGCCGGGTCGATGCTCGGCACCAAGGCGCTGCAGTGCTTCGACGAGACCACCTGCGTGGTGCGCGCCGTGACCCGGTGGACCGAGTTCTACGCCCACGAGTCCTGCGGCAAGTGCACCCCCTGCCGCGAGGGCACGTACTGGCTGGTCCAGCTGCTCCGCGACATCGAGGCCGGCCAGGGCGTCATGGCGGACCTCGACAAGCTGAACGACATCGCCGACAACATCAACGGCAAGTCGTTCTGCGCGCTCGGTGACGGCGCCGCCAGCCCGATCTTCTCCTCGCTGAAGTACTTCCGCGAGGAGTACGAGCAGCACGTCACGGGCAAGGGCTGCCCCTTCGACCCCAGCAAGTCGACCCTCTGGGCCGACAGGGAGGTGAACGCATGACCGTCGCCACGAACGCCCCCGCCGGTGGCGGAACGGCCGCGGTGCCGCCCGAGGACACGGTCTCCCTCACCATCGACGGCATCGAACTGTCGGTACCCAAGGGAACCCTGGTCATCCGGGCCGCCGAGCAGATCGGCATCGAGATCCCCCGGTTCTGCGACCACCCCCTCCTCGACCCGGTCGGCGCCTGCCGGCAGTGCATCGTCGAGGTCGAGGGCCAGCGCAAGCCGATGGCCTCCTGCACCATCACCTGCACCGACGGCATGGTCGTCCGGACGCAGCTCACCTCGCCCGTCGCCGAGAAGGCCCAGCACGGGGTGATGGAGCTGCTGCTCATCAACCACCCGCTGGACTGCCCGGTCTGCGACAAGGGCGGCGAGTGCCCGCTGCAGAACCAGGCGATGTCGCACGGCAACGCCGACTCCCGGTTCGAGGGGAAGAAGCGCACCTACGAGAAGCCGGTGCCGATCTCCACACAGGTGCTGCTGGACCGCGAGCGGTGCGTGCTGTGCGCGCGCTGCACCCGGTTCTCCACCCAGGTCGCCGGCGACCCGATGATCGAACTGCTGGAACGCGGCGCGCTGCAGCAGGTCGGCATCGGCGAGGGCGACCCGTTCGAGTCGTACTTCTCCGGCAACACCATCCAGATCTGCCCGGTCGGCGCCCTCACCTCGGCCGCGTACCGGTTCCGCTCCCGCCCCTTCGACCTCGTCTCCTCCCCGAGCGTGTGCGAGCACTGCGCGGGCGGCTGCGCGACCCGGACCGACCACCGGCGCGGCAAGGTCCTGCGCCGGATGGCCGCCGAGGACCCCGAGGTCAACGAGGAGTGGATCTGCGACAAGGGGCGGTTCGCGTTCCGGTACGCGCAGCGCCCGGACCGGCTGACCACCCCGCTGGTCCGCAACGCCGAGGGCGTGCTGGAACCGGCGAGCTGGCCCGAGGCGCTGGAGGCGGCGGCCGCCGGGCTCGCCGCGGCGCGCGGCCGGGCCGGCGTGCTGACCGGCGGGCGGCTCACCGTCGAGGACGCCTACGCGTACGCCAAGTTCGCGCGCGTGGTCCTGGACACCAACGACATCGACTTCCGGGCCCGCGTGCACAGCGCGGAGGAGGCCGAGTTCCTGGCCTCCGAGGTCGCCGGGTACGGGGTCGACCTGCGCGGGCCGTGGCCGTCGTACGCGGAGCTGGAGGCCGCGCCGGCCGTGCTCCTCGTCGGCATCGAGGCCGAGGAGGAGGCCCCGGGCGTCTTCCTGCGGCTGCGCAAGGCGTACCGCAAGCGCAAGCAGCGGACCTTCGCCCTCGCCCCGTTCGCCACCCGAGGCCTGACCAAGGCGGGCGGCACGCTGCTGGCCGCGGCACCCGGCACCGAGCCCGAGTGGCTCGACGCGCTGGCCTCGCGGACCGGCCTGGAGGCGGGCGGCGCCGAGGCCGCCGAGGCGCTGCGGCTCGGCGGCTGCGTCATCGTCGTCGGCGAGCGGCTCGCCGGGGTGCCGGGCGCGCTGACCGCGGCCGTGCGGGCGGCGGCCGCGACCGGGGCCGCCCTGGTGTGGATCCCGCGTCGGGCCGGCGAGCGGGCCGCCATCGAGGCGGGCGCGCTGCCGTCGCTGCTGCCCGGCGGTCGCCCGGCCACCGACCCGCGGGCCCGCGGCGAGGTCGCCGCCGCCTGGGGGCTGGACGAGCTGCCGCACCGCTACGGCCGCGACACCGGGCAGATCGTCGAGGCCGCCGCCACCGGTGAACTGTCCGCCCTGCTCGTCGCGGGCGTGGAGGTCGCCGACCTGCCGGACCCGGAGCGGGCCCGGACCGCCCTGAAGGAGGCCTTCACGGTCTCCCTGGAGCTGCGGCCCGGGGAGGTCACCGACCACGCGGACGTGGTCTTCCCGGTCGCGGCCGTCGCCGAGAAGGCCGGCGCGTTCATCAACTGGGAGGGCCGCCTCCGGCCGTTCGAGGCCGCGCTCAAGCCCGACCAGATGACCCGCCCGCTCGCCCCCGCCGACGCCCGCGTGCTGCACATGCTGGCCGACGCCGCCGACCGGCCGCTCGCCCTGCCCGACGTGCACGCCGTACGCCGCGAACTGGACCGGCTCGGCCAGTGGGAGGGCGCGCGCGCCGCCGACGTGTCCGCCGGCACCGAGCCGCTGCCCCGCCCCGCCGCGGGCGAAGCCGTCCTCGCCGGACACCGGCTGCTCCTCGACCGGGGCCTGCTCCAGGAGGGCGACGAGGCCCTGGCCGGCACCCGGCACGAGGCCGCGGCCCGGCTGTCGGCCGCCACGGCCGTCGAGACGGGCGTCAGGGACGGCGACGTCCTCGCGGTGACCGGGCCCGGCGGCACCGTGGAACTCCCACTGCGGATCACGCAGATGCCCGACCGGGTGGTCTGGCTCCCGCTGAACTCCACCGGCTCGGGCGTGCGCGCCGACACCGGCGCCCTGCCGGGCACCCTCGTACGGATCGGCCCGGCGACCCCGGCCGGCGCAGGCGGCACCACTGCGGAGGTGGGCGCGTGAACGCGGTACAGCTCGCTGCCGAGGACCTGTCCCTGTTCGGCAGGGACCCCTGGTGGCTCGTCGTCCTCAAGGCGGTGTTCTGCTTCGCCTTCCTGATGGTGACCGTGCTCTTCTCCATCGTGTGGGAGCGCAAGGTCGTCGCCTGGATGCAGCTGCGCATCGGCCCCAACCGGCACGGCCCCTGGGGCATGCTCCAGTCGCTCGCCGACGGCGTGAAGCTGATGCTCAAGGAAGACATCATCGTCAAGCGCGCCGACAAGGTCGTCTACGTCCTGGCGCCGATCGTCGCGGCGATCCCGGCGTTCATGGCGATCGCGGTGATCCCCTTCGGGCCCCCCGGCGACGAGGTCTCGATCTTCGGCGTGCGCACCACGATGCAGCTCACCGACCTGCCCATCGCGATGCTGTACGTCCTCGCGGTGGCCTCGGTCGGCATCTACGGCATCGTGCTGGCCGGCTGGTCCTCGGGCTCCACGTACCCGCTGCTCGGCGGCTTGCGCTCCTGCGCCCAGATGATCAGCTACGAGATCGCGATGGGCGCGGCCTTCGCCTCCGTCTTCCTCTACTCCGGGTCGATGTCGACGTCGGCGATCGTGGAGGCGCAGGCGGACCGCTGGTTCATCGTGCTGCTGCCGGTGTCGTTCATCATCTACGTCGTCACGATGGTCGGTGAGACGAACCGCGCCCCGTTCGACATGCCGGAGTCCGAGGGCGACCTCGTCGGCGGCTTCAACACCGAGTACTCGTCGATCAAGTTCGCGATGTTCATGCTGGCCGAGTACGTCAACATGGTCACCGTCTCCGCGGTCTCGGTCACCCTGTTCCTCGGCGGCTGGCGGGCCCCGTGGCCGATCAGCAGCTTCTGGGAGGGCGCCAACCACGGTTGGTGGCCGCTGCTCTGGTTCGTCATCAAGGTCCAGCTGCTGCTGTTCTTCTTCATCTGGCTGCGCGGCACCCTGCCCCGCGTCCGCTACGACCAGCTGATGAAGCTCGGCTGGAAGGTCCTGATCCCGGTCTCCGTGCTCTGGCTGATGCTGGTGGCGACCGTCCGGGCGCTGCGCAACGAGGCCTACGACTTCGCGCAGATCGTCCTGTACGTGGGCGGTGCGGTCGTCGCGGTCCTGCTGCTGTCCTTCGTCGCCGACGTGCTGCGCGACCGCAGGGAGAAGGCCGCAGCCGGGCGGTCCGAAGCCGCTGCCGGGGCCGAGCCCTTCGACCCGCTCGCGGGCGGCTTCCCCGTACCCCCCAAGCCCGGCCAGCACCTGGCACCCGTACCGCGCAGGCGGCCCCGCCAGGAGCGGGAGCTGATCGCCAGTGGCGGGGCGAATACTGACAGTGACCGAGAGGAGGGTGCTGAGAATGTCTGACGAGAAGTGGCAGAACCCGGTGGCCGGCTTCGGCGTGACCTTCAAGGCCATGTTCAAGAAGCGCCTCACCGAGCAGTACCCGGAGCAGCAGAAGACCACCGCCCCGCGCTTCCACGGACGGCACCAGCTGAACCGGCACCCGGACGGTCTGGAGAAGTGCATCGGGTGCGAGCTGTGCGCCTGGGCCTGTCCCGCGGACGCCATCTACGTGGAGGGTGCGGACAACACCGAGGAGGAGCGCTACTCCCCGGGCGAGCGGTACGGCCGCGTCTACCAGATCAACTACGCCCGCTGCATCCTGTGCGGGCTGTGCATCGAGGCGTGCCCGACGCGGGCGCTGACGATGACGAACGAGTTCGAACTGGCCGACGCCAGCCGGGAGTCGCTCATCTACACCAAGGAGCAGCTGCTGGCGGGGCTGACCGAGGGCATGGTCGAGGCCCCGCACGCGATGTACCCGGGGACGGACGAGCAGGACTACTACCGCGGCCAGGTGACGGGGGCTGCGCCCGGTACGGAGCGGCAGGCCGCCGTGTCCAAGGGCGAGGCCCCGAAGGAGAAGGCGGCGCACGGTGGCGGCGGCCCGGCCGAGGGGGTGGGGGCGTGAGCGCGCTCGCCGCGGGCGCGGCCTCGCTCACCTCGACCGGTGAGGCCGTGCAGTTCTGGATCCTCGGCACGGTCGCCGTGATCGGCGCGCTGGCGACGATCCTGATGAAGAAGGCCGTGCACAGTGCCCTGAGCCTGGCCGGGACGATGATCGTCCTGGCGGTGTTCTACCTCGCCAACGGGGCGTACTTCCTGGGCGTGGTCCAGGTCATCGTCTACACCGGCGCGATCATGATGCTGTTCCTCTTCGTGGTCATGCTGGTCGGCGTCACCGCCGCCGACTCGCTGAAGGAGACCATCAAGGGGCAGCGCTGGCTGGCCGCGCTGTGCGGGCTCGGCTTCGGCGTCCTGCTGATCGCCGGCCTCGCCAACGCCTCGCTGAACCACTGGAACGGGCTCGGCCGGGTCAACTCCGCCGGGCACGTCGAGGGCCTGGCCCTGCTGATCTTCACCCGGTACGTGTTCGCCTTCGAGGTCACCGGAGCACTGCTGATCACGGCCGCCGTCGGCGCGATGGTGCTCACCCACCGCGAGCGCACCGAGCGGGCCGCCACCCAGCGCGAGCTGTCCGAGCAGCGCGTCCGCGAGGGCGTCCAGCTCCCGCCGCTGCCGGCGCCCGGCGTCTACGCCCGGCACAACGCGGTGGACGTCGCGGGCCTGCTGCCGGACGGCACCCCGTCCGAGCTGACGGTCAGCAAGACGCTGCGGGCCCGCGGTCAGGTCCGGGACGTCTCCGGCGAGGCCCTGTCGGACCTGGCGGAGCTGGAGCAGCGGTCGGCGGAGCGGCTCGGTCGTGAGGAGGCCTCGAAGTGAACCCGGTCAACTACCTCTACCTCGCGGCCCTGCTGTTCACCATCGGTGCCGTGGGAGTGCTGATCCGCAGGAACGCGGTCGTGCTGTTCATGTGCGTCGAGCTGATGCTCAACGCCTGCAACCTCGCCTTCGTCGCCTTCTCGCGGATGCACGGCAACCTCGACGGCCAGATCATCGCGTTCTTCACGATGGTCGTCGCCGCCGCGGAGGTCGTGGTGGGCCTCGCGATCATCGTGTCGCTCTTCCGCACCCGCCACTCGGCCTCGGTCGACGACGCCAGCCTGATGAAGCTGTAAGGGGCGTACACAGTGGACAATCTGATCGCGCTGCTCGTGGCGGCGCCCCTGCTCGGGGCGGCGGTGCTGCTGTGCTGCGGGCGGCGCCTCGACAAGACCGGGCACTGGCTCGGCACCCTGCTCGCGGCGGTCTCCTTCGGCATCGGCGTGGCCCTGTTCGCCGGCATGCTGGGGCGTCCGGCCGACGAGCGCACCATGCGGCAGTTCCTGTACAGCTGGATCCCGGTGGAGGGCTTCCAGGCGGACGTCGCCTTCCGGCTGGACCAGCTGTCGATGACGTTCGTCCTGCTCATCACCGGTGTGGGCACGCTCATCCACGTGTACTCGATCGGGTACATGGAGCACGACGAGCGCCGCCGCCGCTTCTTCGGCTACCTCAACCTGTTCCTCGCGGCGATGCTGCTCCTGGTCCTCGCCGACAACTACCTGCTGCTGTACGTCGGCTGGGAGGGCGTGGGCCTCGCCTCGTACCTGCTCATCGGCTTCTGGCAGCACAAGCCCAGCGCGGCGACCGCCGCGAAGAAGGCCTTCCTGGTCAACCGGGTCGGCGACATGGGCCTGTCGATCGCGATCATGCTGATGTTCACCACGTTCGGCACGTTCGCGTTCGGGCCGGTGTTCGCGTCCGCGGACAAGGCCTCCGAGGGGATGCTGACGGCGATCGGCCTGATGCTGTTGCTCGCCGCCTGCGGCAAGTCGGCCCAGGTGCCGCTGCAGTCCTGGCTCGGCGACGCGATGGAGGGCCCGACCCCGGTCTCGGCGCTCATCCACGCGGCGACCATGGTCACCGCCGGCGTCTACCTGATCGTCCGCTCCGCGGCGATCTTCAACGGGGCACCGGACGCACAGCTGGTCGTCACCATCGTCGGCGCGGTCACGCTGCTCTTCGGTGCGATCGTCGGTTGCGCGAAGGACGACATCAAGAAGGCCCTCGCCGGGTCGACGATGTCGCAGATCGGCTACATGATCCTCGCCGCCGGCCTCGGCCCGATCGGCTACGTCTTCGCGATCATGCACCTGGTCACCCACGGCTTCTTCAAGGCCGGCCTCTTCCTCGGCGCCGGTTCCGTGATGCACGGGATGAATGACGAGGTCGACATGCGCAAGTACGGCGGCCTGCGCCGGTACATGCCGATCACGTTCGTGACGTTCGGGCTCGGCTACCTCGCCATCATCGGCTTCCCCGGCCTGTCCGGCTTCTTCTCCAAGGACAAGATCATCGAGGCGGCCTTCGCGAAGGGCGGCACCGAGGGCTGGATCCTCGGCTCGGTGGCCCTGATCGGCGCGGCCATCACCGCGTTCTACATGACCCGCGTCATGCTGATGACCTTCTTCGGGGAGAAGCGCTGGCAGCCGGCGCCCGACGCCGACGCCGTGCCGGGCGTCGAACCCGGCACCGAGCACCACGCCGGCGAGCTCCCGCACCCGCACGAGTCCCCGAAGTCCATGACCGCCCCGATGATCGTGCTGGCCTTCGGCTCGGTCTTCGCCGGCGCGTTCTTCGTGATGGGCGACCGCTTCCTGAACTGGCTGGAGCCCGTCACCGGGTACGAGCACGGACACCCGCCGGTCAGCGCCCTGACCGTGACCCTCGCGACGACGGCCTGCCTCGTCATCGGCGTCGCGATCGCCTGGGCCATGTACGGGCGCCGCCCGGTGCCGGTCACCGCCCCGCGCGGCAGCCTGCTCACCCGGGCCGCCCGCCGGGACCTGCTCCAGGACGACCTCAACCACATCGTGCTGGTGCGCGGCGGCGAGCACCTGACCCGCTCGCTCGTCTACGTCGACCACAGCCTGGTCGACGGCGTGGTCAACGGGACGGCCGCCTCGGTCGGCGGCCTCTCGGGCCGCCTGCGCAAGCTGCAGAACGGCTACGCCCGCAGCTACGCGGTCTCGATGTTCGGGGGTACGGCGATCCTCATCGCCGCGACCCTGCTGATGAGGGCGGTGTGAGATGTCCCTTCCCCTGTTGACGGTGACGGCCGCGGTCCCCGCGGTCGGAGCGGTCCTCACGGCGGCCGTCCCGGCCGCCCGCCGGACCGCCGCCAAATGGCTCGCCCTGCTCTTCTCCCTCGCCACCCTGGCCCTGGCCGTGCTCGTCGCCGTCCGCTTCGACCCGGACGGCGACCGCTACCAGCTCACCGAGTCGCACGCCTGGATCGCCGACTTCGGGGTCCGCTACCAACTCGGTGTCGACGGCATCGCGGTGGCGCTGATCGGGCTGACCGCCCTGCTGGTCCCGTTCGTCATCGCGGCCGGCTGGCACGACGCCGACCCGCTGGAGACCAGCTCCTCGCGCTGGCGGCCGACGCAGGGCTTCTTCGCCCTGATCCTGATGGTCGAGGCGATGGTGATCATCTCCTTCGAGGCCACCGACGTCTTCCTCTTCTACATCTTCTTCGAAGCCATGCTGATCCCGATGTACTTCCTCATCGGCGGCTTCGGAGACCGCGCACACGGGGGCTCCGACGAGAACGCGGCCGCCCAGCGGTCGTACGCGGCGGTCAAGTTCCTCCTCTACAACCTGGCCGGCGGCCTGATCATGCTGGCCGCCGTCATCGGGCTGTACGTGGTCGCCGGGAACTTCTCCCTCCAGGAGATCACCGCCGCCCGCGCCGCGGGCACCCTGGACATGTCGACCAACACCGAGCGGCTCCTCTTCCTCGGCTTCTTCTTCGCCTTCGCCGTCAAGGCCCCGCTGTGGCCGCTGCACACCTGGCTGCCGAACGCGATGGGCGAGTCCACCGCCCCGGTCGCCGTGCTGATCACCGCGGTCGTCGACAAGGTCGGCACCTTCGCGATGCTCCGCTTCTGCCTCGGCCTGTTCCCCGAGGCCAGCAAGTGGGCCACCCCGGCGATCCTCGTCCTGGCCCTGATCAGCATCGTCTACGGTGCGCTGGTCGCCGTCGGGCAGCGCGACATCAAGCGGCTGGTCGCGTACGCGTCGATCTCGCACTTCGGCTTCATCATCCTGGGCATCTTCGCGATGACCTCGCAGGGGCAGTCGGGCGCGACGCTGTACATGGTCAACCACGGCCTCTCCACCGCGGCCCTGATGCTCGTCGCCGGGTTCCTGATCTCCCGGCGCGGCTCGCGGCTCATCGCCGACTACGGCGGCGTGCAGAAGGTCGCCCCGGTGCTGGCCGGCACCTTCCTGATCGGCGGCCTCGCCACCCTGTCGCTGCCCGGGCTCGCCCCGTTCGTCAGCGAGTTCCTGGTCCTGGTCGGCACGTTCGCCCGGTACCCGGCCGTCGGCGTCATCGCCACCGTCGGCATCGTGCTGGCCGCCCTGTACACGCTGGTCCTCTACCAGCGCACCATGACCGGCCCGGTCCGGGACGAGGTGCGCAACATGCCGGACCTGCGCGCACGCGAACTCCTCGTCGTCGCCCCGCTGATCGCGCTGCTGATCGGGCTGGGCGTCTACCCGAAGCCGCTCACCCAGATCGTCAACCCGGCGGTGGAGTACACCATGGCGGACGTCAAGCAGACCGACCCGAAGCCCTCCGTGCCCGTGCAGAACGTGGCTGTCGAGGCCGAGAACGGGGAGGCCGCGAAGTGAGCACCGTGACTTCGGCCCACGGCCTGTGGGCGGTCGCCGCACAGGCACCGATCGACAAGATCCCGGCCCCGCACATCGAGTACGCCCAGCTCGCGCCCACCCTGATCGTGGTGGGCGTGGCCGTCGTCGGCGTCCTCGTCGAGGCCTTCGTACCGCGCGCCGCCCGCTACCCCGTCCAGGTGTTCCTCGCCGTCGCCGCCCTGGCCTCCGCGTTCGCGGCGGTCGTCGGCCTCGCCGCCGCCGGGTACGCGGGCGACAAGGCCCACATCGCGGCCATGGGCGCCGTCGCCGTGGACGGGCCCGCCCTGTTCCTGCAGGGCACCATCCTGCTGGCCTCGCTCGTCGCCCTGTTCACGTTCGCCGAACGGCACCTGGATCCGGCGGCGCACGGCAATCGGGTGGACTCCTTCGCCGCCCAGGCGGCGTCCGTACCGGGCAGCGACAGCGAGAAGGCCGCCGTCAAGGCCGGTTTCACCACGACCGAGGTCTTCCCGCTCGCCCTGTTCGCGATCGCCGGGATGCTGATCTTCCCGGCGGCGAACGACCTGCTGACGCTGTTCGTCGCCCTGGAGGTCTTCTCCCTCCCGCTGTACCTGCTGTGCGCCCTCGCCCGCCGCCACCGGCTGGTGTCGCAGGAGGCGGCGGTCAAGTACTTCCTGCTCGGCGCCTTCTCGTCGGCGTTCCTCCTCTTCGGCATCGCGCTGCTCTACGGCTACGCGGGTTCCGTCTCGTACGCGGCCATCGCGGACGTGGTCGACGGCACCGTCACGAAGATCGACCCGGCCCTCGCCGACACCATGGGCAACGACGTGCTGCTGCTGATCGGCGGGGCGCTCGTGCTGATGGGCCTGCTGTTCAAGGTCGGCGCCGTCCCCTTCCACATGTGGACCCCGGACGTCTACCAGGGCGCACCGACGCCGGTCACCGGCTTCATGGCGGCGGCGACCAAGGTGGCCGCGTTCGGTGCGCTGCTGCGCCTGCTGTACGTGGTCCTGCCGGGCCTGCGGTGGGACTGGCGGCCGGTGATGTGGGGCGTGGCGATCGTGACGATGCTGGGCGGCGCGGTGCTCGCGGTGACCCAGACCGACGTCAAGCGCCTGCTGGCCTACTCCTCGATCGCGCACGCGGGCTTCATCCTGGCCGGCGTGATCGCCACGACGGCGCAGGGCGTCCAGTCGGTGCTGTTCTACCTGCTGGCCTACTCCTTCGTGACGATCGGCGCGTTCGCGGTGGTCACGCTGGTGCGGGACGCGGGCGGCGAGGCCACCCACCTGTCGAAGTGGGCGGGGCTCGGGCGCCGTTCACCGCTGACGGCGGCCGTGTTCGCGGTGTTCCTGCTGGCCTTCGCGGGCATCCCGCTCACCTCCGGCTTCTCCGGGAAGTTCGCCGTGTTCAAGGCGGCGGCGGAGGGCGGCGCGGGCGTGCTGGTCGTCGTCGGCGTCATCTCGTCGGCGATCGCCGCGTTCTTCTACGTCCGGGTGATCGTGCTGATGTTCTTCAGCGAGCCGAAGGCGGACGGGCCGACTGTGGCCGTGCCGTCGCCGCTGACGATGACGACGATCGCGGTCGGCGTCGCCGTGACGCTGGTGCTGGGTCTGGCGCCGCAGTACTTCCTGGACCTGGCGGGGCAGGCGAGCACCTTCGTGCGGTAGCCGGCGCCTCGTCCGAGGCCGAGGGCCCGGCCCCCTCTTCCGGGGGCCGGGCCCCTTGCCGTGCCGGAGGGTGACTACTCGGGCCGTCGGCGCTTCGGCGTGATCTCGGTGAGGTCCAGGTCGATGGGGAAAGGGACGGAGACCTTTAGGCGCTCGTGGAAGATGCCCGTGCTCATGTAGGAGCCCGTGGCCGGTTCACGTTCGAAGACGTAGACCACCGCCCGGCCGTCCTTCTTCTCCACCCGCCAGAAGTGGGGGATCCCGGCGCGGGCGTACTTCAGGGGCTTGGTCTCGCGGTCCCGCCCGATCGACTCCGGTGAGACGACTTCGATGGCCAGGCGGACGGACGACGCGGGAAACCGGGTCAGATCGGGGTCGTTGACGACGTCCTCGTCGACGACGATGACGTCAGGCTCCGGCCGGTTGCGCCGGTCGATGTCGATGGTGAACTCCCGGACCACCTCCAGTCCGGCGGGGACGAGCGACTGGAGCTGCCAGTTGAAGAAGTCCACCGCACGCGAGTGGAAAAGGTTCTGCGGACTCACGAAGACGAGGCTCCCGTCGATCAGCTCCGTGTGAGGAGGCAGGTGGGGAAGCCGGTCGAGGTCGTCGGCCGTCCAGCCGCCTGCGGGCGGGACGGGCCAGCGGTACGTCGGCTCGAAGTCCTCGGGGTCGACGCTCATAGGTAGTGCTCCCATGCGACGGAGTCTCGCCAGTCCGTCCAGCGTATCGCCGGGACACCGCAGCGGACCGCCCGCACGTGTGAGCGGGCGGTCGCGTGTTGACCATGTGCCGTTGGCATGGGCGGACGGCATATGCGCGGACGTCGCCGTCCGGCAGGATCCGTCACCTGCGGTGTCGGCGGGGCGGCGGTGTGGCCGCCGTCCCGCCGTAGCCGTGCGGGGGCGGGCTAGCGGGTGGGCACGATGCGGCCGGTGACCTCGCCGAGGCCCACGCGGGTGCCCTCCGGGCCGGGGGCCCAGGCGGTCATGGTGACGGTGTCGCCGTCCTCCAGGAAGGTGCGCTTGCCCTCGGCCAGCTCGATGGCGTCGCGGCCGTTCCACGTCAGCTCCAGCAGGGAACCGCGCTGGGCGACCTCGGGGCCGCTGACGGTGCCGGAGCCGTACACGTCGCCGGTGCGCAGGGAGGCGCCGTTGACCGTCATGTGGGCGAGCTGCTGGGCCGCGGTCCAGTACATCGTCGAGAACGGCGGCTGCGCGACCTCCTGCCCGTTGATGGAGACGGTGATGTGCAGGTCGAAGCCGCTGGGCCGGTCGGCGTCGGCGTCGTCCAGGTAGGGCAGCAGCGGGAAGTCGCGGGCCGGCGGGGCGACGCGGGCGGCGTCGAGGGCCTCCAGCGGGGTCACCCAGGCGGAGACGGAGGTGGCGAAGGACTTGCCGAGGAACGGGCCCAGCGGCACGTACTCCCAGGCCTGGATGTCGCGCGCCGACCAGTCGTTGAGGAGGAAGAGCCCGAAGACGTGGTCCTCGAAGTCGCCGAGCGCGACGGGGCTGCCCAGCTCGGAGGGGGCGCCGACGAGGAAGCCGACCTCGGCCTCGATGTCGAGCTTGATCGACGGGCCGAAGACGGGCGCCGCGTCGGCGGGGGCTTTGCGCTGGCCGGAGGGGCGGACGACGTCGGTGCCGGAGACGACGATGGTGCCCGAGCGGCCGTGGTAACCGATCGGCAGGTGCTTCCAGTTGGGGGTGAGCGCGTCGCCGTCGGGGCGGAACATGCGGCCCACGTTGGTGGCGTGGTGCTCGCTGGCGTAGAAGTCGACGTAGTCGGCGACCTCGTACGGCAGGTGCATCGTGACCGCGTCGAGGGGCAGCAGGTGGGCCTCGACCGTCGCGCGGTGGCCGGGGTCGGTGACCCAGGCGGTCAGCGCGCGGCGCACGTCGCGCCAGGCGGTGCGGCCGGCGGCCAGCAGGGGGTTGAGCGAGGGCTGCCCGAGCAGGCCGGCGTACGGGGAGCCGAGCGCCTCCGCGGCCGCCCCCGCGTCGAGTACGTGCCCGCCGATGCGCACGCCGATCCGGCGGCGGGAGTCGCCGGTGGTGGAGAAGACGCCGTACGGGAGGTTGTGCGGCCCGAACGGGTCGCCCTCGGGGACATCGAGGGGGCTCTGCTGGGGCATGGGGTACTGCCTCGCTTTCGATGCGGTCCGGGGGGTGTCCCGGGGGCTGGTTGATACGTTACGTGGCTGCTGGGGCCTGCGGGAGGCCGGATTCGGGCGCTATTTGTAGGACTTGTCCACTGGGGTCCGTATCCTTGCGCCGTGACTTCCGCTCCGCCTTCGGCCCCCCCTTTCTCTCTCATCGCCACTGACCTGGACGGGACCCTGCTGCGCGCCGGAGACACCGTCTCCGCCCGCTCGTACGCCGCGCTCGCGACGGCGCGCGCCGCGGGCGCCCTGCACATCATCGTCACCGGGCGCCCCGTTCCGCAGGTACGCCATGTCCTTGACAGCCTTGGGTATACGGGGCTCGCGGTGTGCGGACAGGGCGCGCAGGTGTACGACGCAGCGCGCGGGCATCTGCTGCACGCCGTGGAAATGGAACGGGAGCTGGCGGAGGAGGCACTCGGCAAGATCGAAGCCGAGATTGGGGAGGTCTGGGCGGCGGTCGACCAGGACGGCGTGGACGCCGCGATGCTGATAGGGCCCGGCTACCGGATGCCGCACCCCCACCTGCCGACGGTGCGGGTAGGGCAGCGGGCCGACCTGTGGGCCGCGCCCATCAACAAGGTGCTGCTCCAGCACCCGGAGCTCGACGACGACGAGCTCACGGAGCTGGCGCGGGGGGTCGTCGGCCACATGGTCAACGTGACCATGGCGGGGGAGCACACGGTGGAGCTCCAGCCGCTCGGGGTGGACAAGGCGAGCGGGCTGGCGCTGGCGGCCGAGGTGCTGGGGGTCGGGGGCCCGCACACCATCGCCTTCGGGGACATGCCGAACGACGTCCCGATGTTCGCCTGGGCGGCGCACGGGGTCGCCATGGCGAACGCCCACCGCGAACTGGTCGCCGTCGCGGACGAGGTGACGCTGTCGAACGAGGACGACGGCATCGCGGTGGTCCTGGAGCGGCTCTACGGCTGACCCGCGCGCCTGCGGGGCCGGCCGCCGGGGGCCCGTCACCCCGCGGTGCGCGGCAGGCTGCGCTCCCACGTCCGGTGGAAGACGACCTCCTCCCCCTCCCGGCACACCAGTTCGTCGGAGGTGAGGAACGAGGCCCCGTCGCAGCCGATCTCCGAGCGGGTCTCGATCCGCACGTCCCAGCCCGACTCGGGCCGGTGCAGCCGGATCCGCCACGTGGAGCGGGTCCGGGCCGACAGGGCGTCCCCGTCCCGGATCTCGTACACCTCGCCCACCTCCTCGGTGGACTCCAGCCCGTCCGGGTACACCCGGGTCCCGCCGTACCGCGGGTCCACCTCCAGCCGCCACGCCCCGCGCGCGACGTCGCGTACGACGACCCGTTCCGGACGCGGCTCGTCCAGCGTGGCCGGGACGGCCACCGGGAGCGGCGGCGCCTGTTCGGGCGGCCCGAAGGCGACGGCGTCGTCCACGGCGGGCGAGGGGAAGCGCACCGGGAGGACCAGGGCGCTGCCGGCCGGGTCGAGGGTCCAGCCGGCCTCCGAGCCGGCCCGCGGCCAGATCCACGGCCAGTACGCCGAGGACAGGGCGAGGCGGATGCGGTGGCCCGGCGCGAAGGCGTGCCCGATGCCGTTCAGCTCGAACACCACGTCCTCGTAAGCGCCCACCGGCCACGGCTCCGCCAGTTCCCGGCCGAGCCGCGCCGACAGGTTCAGCGCGCCCCGGGTGACCAGCGTGGACGAGCCGTCCGGCGCGACGTCGCAGAGGCGGGCGGCCACCTGCCCGTACGGGACGTCCATCCGCAGCCGCAGGGTGACCTGCGGGCGGCCCAGGATCTCCAGCGGGGCCCCGCCCGCCACCGGGAACTCGAAGCAGGCGGACTTCGCGTCCTCCTCCCGCTGGTCCGGTGGCAGGTCGGCGTCGTTGCCGTACGGCCGGAACCGGCCCGCGTCCAGGCCGGTGTGCTGCGGCGAGGCGACGGCCACCGGCGCGCCCCGGAGCCCGTACGTGACGGAGGTGACGGCGGGGGAGGGCCAGGCCGGATCGCCGGTCCAGCGGCCGGGCAGTTCCTCGTACGTGGTCGCCGGCGGGTGGGAGGCGGAGATCCAGGACCGCAGCAGGGGCTCGTCCATCACCCCGTTGGCGGAGCCCCTCAGCCAGTGGTCCCACCAGCGCAGCGTCTCCTGGAGGAAGCCGATCGAGGGGCCCGGCGGCAGCCCGCGGTCGGGGTACTGGTGCGACCAGGGGCCGATCAGGCCGCGCACCCGGTCGGCACGGAGGTGGGAGACCAGCCGCAGCACCGTGTCCCGGTACGGGTCGTGCCAGCCGCCCACGGCGAGGACCGCCGCGCGGACGGCCCCGTAGTCCTCGCAGACGCTGCCGTGCATCCAGTGCGCGTCACGGGTCTGGTGCGCCAGCCAGGTGTGGACCGGCGGTTCGACCGACTCCAGCCGGGCCAGCCACTGCTCGCGCCAGCCGTCGCCGGCGTACCGCGGGTCCGGCGGGCGGGCGGCGAAGGCCAGCAGGGTCGCCGACGCGGCGTGCAGGTCGGCGGCCAGCACCGAGCCGCCCGAGTGGTGCGCGTCGTTGTCGAAGCGGTCGTCCGTCGAACAGACGGTGACGACCGCCTTGAGGGCCTCGGGTGCGAGCGCGGCGATCTGGAGGGAGTTGGTGCCGCCCCACCCGATCCCGAACATCCCCACGGACCCCGTGCACCACGGCTGCGCCGCCAGCCACTCCACCACCGCGACCCCGTCGGTCAGTTCCCGGTCGCCGTAGGGCTCGCCCGGGCTGCCGCCGCTGCAGCCGTGGCCGCGGACGTCGACCCGCACCGAGGCGTAGCCGTGGCCCGCGTACCAGGGGTGGCGCTGCCCGTCGCGCGGGGCCGTCCAGTCCGTCAGCCGGTACGGGAGGTACTCGAGCAGGGCCGGGACGGGCTCCGCCGTGAGCGGACGCCAGATCCGGGCGTACAGCTCCACGCCGTCGGGCATCGGGATGCGGACGTCGTCGCGGGCGGTCTCGTGGGGGAAGGCGGTGCGGATGGTCACGTCCATGCGGCCGTCCGCCTCCTCGGGGCACCGGCGGTGGCGGCGGGCCGCGCGCGCGTCAGCCATCCGACGGCCGCCATACGGGTGGCCGCGGCGCCGTCCGAGGCGACCGGCTCCGCCGGGTCCTCCCTCTCGGTCACAGTTCTGGACAAGACGCGCTCTCCGGTTGTCTCGGCTCATCACGAACATACCGGGGTATTCGGGGCGATGCGTCGGCGCTTCGGGCGTGGCGGTGAGACGGGTGCTCTCGGTGATCGAAATCGGACCGGATAGGCTGGCTTGAGTGAAGGCAGCGACACATCGACAATCCAGGTGATCGTCAGCGTGATCGTCAGCAGACAGGAGTACCCCTCGTGACCGTCGTCGGGCCGTTCGGACTGAGCGTGCGGGACCAGGCTCTTGAGACCGATGTCCAGGCCGGACTGGCCGCCGTCGAGGCGGGTCTGCTGGAGGCCACCAAGAGCGAGGTCCCCTTCATCACCGAATCCGCGCAGCACCTGGTCAAGGCCGGTGGCAAGCGGTTCCGGCCGCTGCTGGTCATGCTCGCCTCCCGCTTCGGCGACCCCTACGCGCCCGGCATCGTGCCCTCCGCGGTGGTCGTGGAGCTCACCCACCTGGCGACGCTCTACCACGACGACGTCATGGACGAGGCGGACGTGCGCCGCGGCGTGGCCAGCGCCAACGCCCGCTGGGGCAACTCGGTGGCCGTCCTGACGGGTGACTTCCTCTTCGCCCGTGCCTCGCACATCCTGGCGGACCTCGGCCCGGAGGCCGTGCGCATCCAGGCCGAGGCCTTCGAGCGGCTGGTGACGGGCCAGATCCTGGAGACCGCCGGCCCGCGCGACGGCCGCGACCCGGTCGCCCACTACCTCGACGTCATCGCCGGCAAGACCGGCTCGCTGATCGCGGTCTCCGGCCGGTTCGGCGCCCTGATGTCCGGCGCCGACGAGTCCGTCGTCGACATCCTGACCCAGTACGGCGAGCGCCTCGGCACCGCCTTCCAGCTCGCCGACGACGTCCTCGACATCGCCTCCGACTCGCACGAGTCCGGCAAGACCCCCGGCACCGACCTGCGCGAGGGCATCCCGACGCTGCCCGTGCTGCGGCTGCGCGAGATGGCGGCGGCCGGCGGCGACCCCGCCGACCTGGACCTCGTACGCCTCCTGGACGGCGACCTGACCGACGACGCCCGGCACGCCGAGGTGCTCGCCCGGCTGCGGGTGCACCCCGCGCTGGAGCAGGCCCGCCGGGACACCGTCCGCTACGCGCAGGACGCCCGCGCCATGCTCGCACCGCTGCCGGACTGCGCCGCCAAGGCCGCGCTGGAGGAGCTGTGCGACGCGGTGGTGCACCGCGCGGGCTAGTCTCCGCGGGCCCGGACGGCACCGGGTACGACCGAGGTCATACACGGGGCCCTGCATCCCCTACGGGTAGCGGATGCAGGGCCCTCGCCATGTCATCCCCTGGGCGTACACGGAGTTGAGTCCGCGGAGTGACGCCCCGACCCCCTCCTCTTTGGTCAGATGGAGATACATCCCCACCAGAACGGGTGAGAGTGGCGGCGCGGGGTGGACACGTACGTGCATGAAGGAAGGCCGCCGCCGTACACAAAGAGGTAGGGCAGACATGGCAACGAACGCAAAGTCCCGCAAGGCCGCCCGGTACGCCGTACCGGTCGCCGTGGCGGGCGTGGCCGCCGCGACGGTGGCGATGGTCCCGGCCTTCGCCAACGCCGGCAGCCCGGACCTGCCGAAGGTGACGGCGCAGCAGCTGATCGAGAAGGTCGCCGCGTCGGACGTGGAGCAGTTCTCCGGCAGCGCGAAGATCAGCACCGACCTGGGGCTGCCGTCCTTCGCGGGCGGCCTCCTGGGTGGCGCGGGCGGCGGTGGCGTCACCGGCGGGTCGGCCGACCCGCAGGAGAAGCTGACCCAGCTGGCGAGCGGCAGCCACACGCTGCGGGTCGCGGCCGACGGGCCGGACCACCAGAAGATCACGTTCGTGGACGGCAAGGACGAGTACAGCCTGATCCACAGCGGCGCGGACGTCTGGGGCTACGACAGCAAGGCCAACGAGGTCTGGCACGAGAAGGACCCGGAGGCCGGCAAGGACCACAAGAAGACCGCCGAGCGCCTCGGGGCCTCCCCGCAGCAGATGGCCCAGGAGATCCTCAAGGCCGCCGGCCCGACGACGGACGTCAGCGTCGGCGACAACGCCCAGGTCGCCGGGCGGGACGCGTACCAGCTGGTGCTCAAGCCCAAGCAGAGCGGCTCCACGATCGGCTCCGTCAAGATCGCCGTGGACGCGAAGAACGGCGTGCCGCTGCGCGTGCAGCTGCTCGCGGCCGAGGGCGGCAAGCCCATCGTCGACGCCGGCTTCACGAAGGTCGACTTCGCCAAGCCCGCCGCCGACACCTTCGCCTTCACCCCGCCCAAGGGCGCCAAGGTGACCGAGGGCAGGGCCGGCGGCCCCGAGGGCGGCCCGGGCCACGGCAAGGAGTTCAAGGGCCTGGAGGCCTTCCCCGGCCTCGACGCCATCACCGGCGGCGCCGGCAAGAACGGCAACGGGGACGTGAAGGTCCTCGGCGAGGGCTGGTCGACCATCGCCCGGATCGACACGGGCGCGGGCCGCAGCCTGAAGGACCTGGAGAACGACAAGAACGCCCCCAAGGAGGCCAAGCAGTTCCTCAACTCCCTCGGGGACAAGGTCTCCGGAGGCTTCGGCGAGGGCCGGATCTTCAAGACCCGCGTGGTCAACGCGCTGATCACGGACGACGGCAAGGTGTACGTCGGCGCGGTCACCAAGGACGCGCTGGTGCAGGCGGCCACGGCCAACAAGTAGGCCGCGGCGGCCCTGTGGGGCCGCACAGCGAAGGGTGGGCGGGGACTGTGTCCCCGCCCACCCTTCGGCCGTTCGGGCCGTGCGTACAGCAGCCCCGCTGTACCGTGGGGACCATGCCGAGACACGTCACCATCCGCCTGGACGAAGAGTTCCACGACCGCCTCAAGGCGCGCGCGGCGGCACAGGGGACGACGGTCACCGCGCTGATCACCGAGGTAACGGAACGCGAGCTCGACGAGGACCGGAAGAACTTCCTTTCCGGGATAGAGGAGTTCGCCGTTCACTGGGGCTACTTCCAGGAGCGGTTCGGCCATTGAAGATCACCATGGAGTGGGCCTGGACCGCTCTGGCCCACCATCTCCCGTCCGATCCCGCCGTGTGGGATCCCTCCGGGGTGGCCGCCGCGGTCGCCCGGCACCAGAACGACCTCGTCATGGTGCCCGAGCAGCCCGCCCCCGACACCGCGTGGCGGGCCGCCGCGTTCCTGCACACCCTCGCCGTGTGCCCGGCGCTGGAATCGCCGATGAACGAGTTCTACACGGCCGCCGCCACCCGCTCCTACCTGCGGGTGGCGGGGGCCAAGCAGCTTCCCTCGCCCGAGCAGCTGGGCGACCTGGTCGAGGCGGCGAAGCTGGGCCGCGCCGACATCGGCGCCGTGGCCGAGGAACTGCGCGCCCTCATCAGGGAGCCGCTGGACGCCTCGCTCCGGGCTCCTGCCGAGGGCGCGTAGCCGTGGTCGTGGCCGCAGCCGTGGCCGGCCGGGTCAGAACGTGATCCGCCAGCTGTTGATGTAGCCGACGTCCTGCGCGGCCGTGTCCTTGACCTGGAGCTTCCAGACGCCGTTGGCCACCTCGCTCGACGCGTTGACGGTGTACGTCTGGACGATGTTGTCGGCGCTGCCGCCGCTGCGGTTGTGCAGGTTGTAGACGGTGCCGTCCGGGGCGACCAGGTCGACCACCAGGTCACCGCGGTAGGTGTGGACGATGTTCACGTCGACCTTGGTGGTGGCCGGGGCGTTGCCCGTCACGCCGGAGACCGTGATCGGCGAGTTCACCGCGGCGCCGGGGGAGTCCGGGATGTTCACGTCCGCCGTGTTCTCGAAGGACGGGCCGGGCGGGACCGGGGTGGCCGCCCCCAGGTTCCAGACGGCGTAGGCGACGGCGTCCGCGTTGCGGTCCAGGGCGGTGTCGTTGATGTTCGCCGTGGTGTCGCAGGAGGAGTGGTAGCAGCGGTCGAAGGCCTGGCCGGCCGTGCCGCCCCACTTCTGCGCCTGCGCCGCCGTCTTGGTGTAGTCGGCGCCCGTGAACAGGCCGCCCACCGGGATGCCCGCGTTCTTGAACGGGGCGTGGTCGGAGCGCCCGTCGCCCTCGGTCTCTATCTCGGTCGGTATGCCCAGGCCCGAGAAGTAGGTCTTGAAGGTCTGCTCGATCGTCGGGTCGTCGTCGTAGACGAAGTAGCCCGGGTTCGGGGAGCCGATCATGTCGAAGTTCAGGTAGCCGGAGATCTTCGCCTTCTCCGTGCTCGACAGGCTGTTCACGTAGTACTTCGACCCGATCAGGCCGAGCTCCTCCGCACCCCACCAGCCGAACCGCAGGTGCTTGGTGGGCTGGAGCTGTGCGCGCGAGACGGCCAGGGCGGTCTCCAGGACGGCGGCGGACCCGGACCCGTTGTCGTTGATGCCGGGACCGGAGGTCACCGAGTCCAGGTGCGAGCCGGCCATCAGCACCGAGTTCGGGTCGCCGCCCGGCCAGTCGGCGATCAGGTTGTAGCCGGTGGCGCCGCTGGAGGTGAACGTCTGCAGGGTGGTGGTGAACCCGGCCGCGTCCAGCTTGCCCTTCACGTAGTCGATCGAGGCCTTGTAACCGGCCCTGCCGTGGGCGCGGTTGCCTCCGTTGGCGGAGGCGATGGACTGGAACTGGGCCAGGTGCGCCTTGACGTTGGCCACCGGGATGTCGGGCGGGGTGGGGGCTGCGGTCGCCGCCGCGGGCGAGGCCAGCGCGGCGGGGGCGGCGGGGGCGAAGAGGCCGGCGACCGCGAGCGCGGTCACGGCAGCAAGGCGCCGAGGGACGAACAGGCTCATGTGGGGGCTCCGGGGATTCCGTTGGGGATTGAACGGAACGTGCGGGGATAGAGCAGGTGAGCGATCGTGCGTCAGTGCGCCTGATGTTGAGCGAGAGTATGACTGTCAGTCAAGACCGCGTTTCGGTCAGGGTCGTTCGGAAAACGGACGATCCCCGTCACGGTGGTTCCGTGACGGGGATCGTGGGGGTATTGGGGCGCCCGGGCGGCCCTACGCGCGCTCAGGTTCCGGAGCGGAGGCAGGCTGGGGGGCGCTCGCCGCGGCCGCGGCCCCGGCCGCGTCCAGGCGGGCCCGGGAGCGGCGTGCCGTCCGCAGGGCGTCCCAGGTCAGCAGCGCGAGCGCGGCCCAGACCAGGGAGAAGCCGGCCCACCGCTCGAAGGGCATGGCCTCGTGGAAGTACACGACGCCGAGCGCGAACTGGAACACCGGCGCCAGGTACTGGAGCAGTCCGAGCGTGGACAGCGGGACCCGGATCGCGGCCGCCCCGAAGAAGACCAGCGGGATCGCGGTGACCAGTCCGGTCGCGGCGAGCAGCGCCGAGTGCCCGAGGCCCTCGGTGCCGAAGGCGGACCGGCCCTGGGCGCCCAGCCACAGCAGGTAGCCGAGGGCGGGCGGGAAGAGCAGGGCCGTCTCGGCGGCCAGCGACTCCACGCCGCCCATGCCCAGCTTCTTCTTGATCAGCCCGTAGGTGGCGAAGGAGAAGGCCAGGACCAGGGAGATCCACGGCGGTCGCCCGTACCCGATCGCGAGCACCAGCACGGCGACGAAGCCGACGGCGACCGCCGCCCACTGCGCGCGGCGCAGCCGCTCACCGAGGAGCAGGACGCCGATGGCGATGGTGACCAGGGGGTTGATGAAGTAGCCGAGGCTGGATTCGACGACCGCGCCGTTGTTGACGGACCAGATGTACAGGCCCCAGTTCACGGAGATCACCGTGGCGGCCAGGGCGGTCATGCCCAGCTTGCGGGGCTCGCGCAGCAGCTCCCGTATCCAGCCCCAGCGCCGCATGACCAGCAGCAGGACGCCGACGACGGCCAACGACCACACCATGCGGTGGGCGAGGATCTCGACGGCCCCGGCGGGTTTGAGGAGCGGCCAGAAAAGGGGGACCAGCCCCCACATCCCGTAGGCGCCGAATCCGTAGAGCAGTCCTGTGCGCTGCTCGTTCTCCGCCTTCACGCGGGCCTCCCGTCACATTCCGGCCAACCTCATCCAAGAAACCTAGCGCTGCGGGCCGCCGGTGTCATGTGCATAGGCAGGAGATACTGATGACACCGGTGAGGTCTTGTGGGGCCGGGGTCGGGTGGGCTCACGCAGGTCGCACCCGGCCCGGGGGTGCCGTGCGGGGGTGCTCCGCACGGCACCGTCGCCGCGGGCTCAGGCCAGTGCGGCGGTGATGGCCTCGGCGACCGGCGTGGTCGGGCGGCCGATCAGCCGGGACAGGTCGCCGCCGGTGTGGCCCAGGCTGCCGCGCGCGATCGCCGCGTCCACGTCGACGAGCAGGGCGGCGAAGGCCTCGGGGACCCCCGCGCCCGTGAGGGCGGACAGGTGGGCCTCGGCCGGGAGGTCGGTGTACGCGATCTCCTTGCCGGACTGCGCCGAGACCTCGGCCGCGTACTCGGCCATGCTCCAGGCCGTGTCGCCGGAGAGCTCGTAGATCCGGTTCAGGTGGCCCTCGCCGGTCAGCGCGGCCGCGGCCGCGGCGGCGTAGTCGGCCCGGGCGGCGGAGGCGATCCGGCCCTCGCCGGCGCTGCCCACGACGGCGCCGTGCGCCAGGACGCCGGCCAGCTGGGCCGTGTAGTTCTCGTGGTACCAGCCGTTGCGCAGGAAGGTGTAGGGCAGGCCGGAGTCGAGCAGGGCCTGCTCGGTGACCTTGTGCTCGGCGGCCAGGTCGAAGTCGGCCTCGGGGCCGCCGAGGATCCCGGTGTAGGCGAGCTGGGCCACGCCGGCGGCCTTGGCGGCCTCGATCACCGCGGTGTGCTGCGGCACCCGGTGGCCGACCGCGTTGCCGGAGATCAGCAGGACGCGGTCGCCGGCGCGGAAGGCGTCCGCCAGGGTCTCGGGGGCGTCGTAGTCGGCGATGCGGACCTCGACGCCGCGCTCGGCCAGGTCCGCGGCCTTGGCCTTGTCGCGGACGGCGACGGCCACCTCCGCGGCCGGGACCCGCTTCAGCAGCTCCTCGACGACCAGACGGCCGAGGGCTCCGGTGGCTCCGGTGACGACGATGCTCATGATGCTCTCCCTGGGGCGGGTGTGGTGCGTGGGGTGTTTTCCCTGCCTTTCGGCTGTGACACCACCCTAGGGAAAGCGCTAACTGTTCGTAAGTACCCACTTTGAAGTAAGGTACTGGTATGGCAGTAAGTGAGACGGGCCGGCCGCGGCGCCCTGTGAGCGTGAAGGCCCCGATGTGCCCCTCCCGCGGAGTCCTGGAGCACGTCACCAGCCGCTGGGGCGTGCTGGTCCTGGCCGCCCTCGTGGAGCGCTCGTACCGCTTCAGCGAACTGCGCCGCGAGGTCGGCGGGGTCAGCGAGAAGATGCTCGCCCAGACCCTCCAGACGCTGGAGCGCGACGGCTTCCTGCTGCGCGACGCCAAGCCGGTCATCCCGCCGCGCGTCGACTACTCCCTCACCGAGCTGGGGCGCGAGGCCGCCGAGCAGGTGTGGGCCCTGGCGCGCTGGACCGAGCGGCGCACCCCCGAGGTGCAGGCGGCGCGCGCCGCGTACGACGAGGCCCGGAGCTCCTGAGGAGGAAGCTCCGGGCCTGTCAGACGCGCGGGACGTGCGGGACGTACGGGAGGGACCCGCGGGTCGCGGGTCCGTCCGCGCTCCGCGAGCGGTCGCTAGCCGACGACCGTCCAGGTGTCGCCGCCGGCCAGCAGCGCGCCCAGGTCGCCCTTGCCCTTGCTCTCGACGGCCCGGTCCAGCTGCTCGGCCATGAGCGTGTCGTACACCGGCCGCACCACGCTGCGGAACACCCCGATGGGCGTCTGGTCCAGCGTGTCCGGGTCGGCCAGCCGGGACAGGGCGAAGGCGGTGGTCGGGCTGGCGCCGTGCGCGTCGTGGACCAGGATCCGCGCCTCGTTCTCCGCGGTCACGTCGACGACCTCCAGGTCGCCGGTGGCCGGATCGCGTACGACGCCCTTGTGCCCGCCGGCGCCGAAGCGGATCGGCTGCCCGTGCTCCAGCCGGATCACCGCCTCCTCGGCCCGGTCCTTGTCCTTCAGCACCTCGAAGGCGCCGTCGTTGAAGATGTTGCAGTTCTGGTAGATCTCCACCAGCGCCGTGCCCGGGTGGTCCGCGGCCGCCCGCAGCACCTCGGTCAGGTGCTTGCGGTCGGAGTCGACGGTGCGGGCCACGAAGGACGCCTCGGCGCCCAGCGCCAGCGACACCGGGTTGAAAGGTGCGTCCAGCGAGCCCATCGGCGTCGACTTGGTGACCTTGCCGAGCTCGGAGGTGGGGGAGTACTGCCCCTTGGTCAACCCGTAGATCCGGTTGTTGAACAGCAGGATCTTCAGGTTGACGTTCCGCCGCAGCGCGTGGATCAGGTGGTTCCCGCCGATGGACAGGGCGTCGCCGTCACCGGTGACGACCCACACCGACAGGTCGCGGCGCGAGGTGGCCAGCCCGGTCGCGATGGCCGGGGCCCGGCCGTGGATGGAGTGCATCCCGTACGTGTTCATGTAGTACGGGAACCGGGACGAGCAGCCGATCCCGGAGACGAAGACGATGTTCTCCCTGGCCAGCCCGAGCTCCGGCATGAAGCCCTGCACCGCGGCCAGTACCGCGTAGTCGCCGCAGCCGGGGCACCAGCGGACCTCCTGGTCCGACTTGAAGTCCTTCATGGACTGCGCGGCCTCGGCCCTGGGCACCAGGGACAGCAGGGTCGGGGCGTCGGTCACCTCAGTCATTGACGGCCTCCTCCAGAACCTTCGCGAGCTGCTCGGCCTTGAACGGCATTCCGTTGACCTGGTTGTACGACCGGGCGTCGACCAGGTACTTCGCCCGGAGCAGGGTCGCGAGCTGTCCGAGGTTCATCTCCGGCACCACCACCTTGTCGTAGCCCCGCAGCACCTCGCCGAGGTTGCCCGGGAAGGGGTTCAGATGGCGCAGGTGGGCCTGCGCCACGGGCACTCCGGCAGCCCGCAGCCGTCGGACCGCGGCCGTGATCGGCCCGTACGTGGAACCCCAGCCGATGACCAGGGTCCGGGCGCGGTCCGGGTCCTCGACCTCCACGTCGGGGACCTCGATGCCGTCGACCTTGGCCTGCCGGGTGCGGACCATCAGGTCGTGGTTGGCCGGGTCGTAGCTGATGTTGCCCGTGCCGTCCTGCTTCTCGATGCCGCCGATCCGGTGCTCCAGGCCCGGGGTGCCCGGCACCGCCCACGGGCGGGCCAGGGTCTCCGGGTCGCGCTTGTACGGCCAGAAGACCTCGGTGCCGTCCGCCAGCTCGTGGTTGGGTCCCGCCGCGAACTGCACCCGCAGGTCGGGCAGCTCCACCGGGTCCGGGATCCGCCACGGCTCGGAGCCGTTGGCGAGGTACCCGTCGGAGAGCAGGAACACCGGCGTCCGGTACGTCAGTGCGATCCGGGCCGCGTCCAGCGCGGCGTCGAAGCAGTCCGCCGGCGTGCGCGGGGCGACCACCGGCACCGGGGCCTCGCCGTTGCGCCCGTACATGGCCTGGAGCAGGTCCGCCTGCTCCGTCTTGGTGGGCAGGCCCGTGGAGGGGCCGCCGCGCTGGATGTCCACGATCAGCAGCGGCAGCTCCAGCGAGACCGCGAGGCCGATCGTCTCGGACTTCAGCGCCACACCGGGCCCGGAGGTGGTGGTCACGCCGAGGCTGCCGCCGAAGGCCGCGCCCAGCGCCGCGCCGATACCGGCGATCTCGTCCTCGGCCTGGAAGGTGCGCACGCCGAAGTTCTTGTGCCGGCTCAGCTCGTGCAGGATGTCCGAGGCCGGGGTGATCGGGTACGAGCCCAGGTAGAGCGGCAGCTCGGCCTGCCGGCTCGCCGCGATCAGGCCGTAGGCCAGCGCCAGGTTCCCGGAGATGTTGCGGTAGGTGCCGGTCGGGAAGGCGCGGGTGGCGGGTGCCACCTCGTAGGACACCGCGAAGTCCTCGGTGGTCTCGCCGAAGTTCCAGCCCGCACGGAACGCCGCGACGTTCGCCTCGGCGATGACGGGCTTCTTCGCGAACTTCCGGCGCAGGAACGACTCCGTGCCCTCGGTCGGCCGGTGGTACATCCAGCTCAGCAGGCCCAGCGCGAACATGTTCTTGCTGCGCTCGGCCTCCTTGCGGGAGAGCCCGAAGTCCTTCAGCGCCTCGACCGTCAGGGTCGTCAGGGGCACGGGGTGGATGTTGTAGGCGCCCAGCGAGCCGTCCTCCAGCGGGGAGGTCTCGTAGCCGACCTTCGCCATCGGGCGTTTCGTGAATTCATCGGTATTGATGATGATCTCCGCGCCGCGCGGCACGTCCCCGATGTTCGCCTTCAGTGCCGCCGGATTCATCGCGACCAGGACGTTCGGGGCGTCGCCCGGCGTCAGGATGTCGTGATCGGCGAAATGCAACTGGAAGGAAGATACGCCCGGCAGGGTTCCGGCGGGGGCGCGGATTTCGGCGGGGAAGTTCGGCAGGGTGGAGAGGTCGTTCCCGAAGGACGCCGTCTCCGAGGTGAACCGGTCGCCGGTGAGCTGCATACCGTCACCCGAGTCACCCGCGAACCGGATGATCACCCGATCGAGGCGGCGCACTTCCTTGCCGCCGCCCGGGCCCGGGGGCGTCCGCTGCTCGCCGAGGACGGCCGTCTCGGCCCCCTCGGCCCCGTCGGCCTGCTCGGCTGGGCTACTGACCTGGCTGGTCACTGAACTGGACCTCCTTCGAGGCTCGGCGTTCCCGCTCCCACGGCCAACCCTACGTCGGTACGCCTGCCCTTATCGGAAACGTTCATACTCCGGGCAGTCTTCCGAAGGGTGGACGGACGGCGGAAATTCCGCGGGATTTCAAGGGATCCACCGGGATTCCTGGATTCCGTTTCCCGCTGCCGTACGGAAAAACGCGGGAGCCCGATGGTGTGAGCCAGGTGCGGCCGGAAGTGGTACGCACTCTTTCTGACAGGGTGTCAGTCGATCAGGGGTCGGGACAAGGCCGGACGGCGAGCCTGGGGAGCGGCCGGGGCCGGCCGCGACGGGCCGCGGGCCGCCGGAGCCGCAGGTCGCCCGCCGCCCGCCGCCCGGCCGCCGCCGGTCAGGACCGGAGGTAGGTCAGCACCGCGAGCACGCGGCGGTGGTCGCCCTCGCTCGGCGACAGCCCGAGCTTCATGAAGATGTTGCCGACGTGCTTCTCCACCGCCCCGTCGCTGACCACGAGCTGCTTGGCCACCGCCGAATTGGTCCGGCCCTCGGCCATCAGGCCCAGCACCTCCCGCTCGCGCGGGGTCAGCCCCGCCAGCACGTCCTGCTTGCGGCTGCGGCCGAGCAGCTGGGCGACCACCTCGGGGTCCAGGGCGGTGCCTCCCCGGGCCACCCGTACCACCGCGTCCACGAACTCGCGCACGTCCGCCACCCGGTCCTTGAGCAGGTACCCCACCCCGGTACTGGATCCGGCCAGCAGTTCGGTCGCGTACTGCTCCTCGACGTACTGCGACAGCACCAGCACCCCGATGCCCGGGTACTCCCGCCGCAGCCGGACGGCGGCCCGCACGCCCTCGTCGGTGTGCGTCGGCGGCATCCGCACGTCGGCGACCACCACGTCCGGCAGCGCGTCCTCCGCCGCAAGCTCCGCCACCGTCTTGACCAGGGCCTCCGCGTCCCCGACGCCCGCGACGACGTCATGCCCCCGGTCGGTCAGCAGCCGGGTCAGCCCCTCCCGCAGCAGCACCGAGTCCTCGGCGATGACCACCCGCACCCTGTCTTCCACGATTCAGCAGCTCCCGCGTCCACACGTTCCGGCGATGTACTCCGACCGGGCCAAGCATTCCAGCCCCGGCGGGCGGACGCGGTGGGTGCGGATCGGCGGGTGGAAACGGAGGCGGTTCTTCCCGAGGGCGGGGTCGGCGCGGGGGTCGGGTGGGTCGGGTCAGCGGGTGCGCCAGGGCAGCTCGGCGGTGACGGTGGTGCCGACCCCGGCGGGGGAGTCCACGACCAGCACCCCGTCCACGGCGTCCAGCCGCTCGGTGAGCCCGGCCAGCCCGGAGCCCCCCGCCCCGGCGCTCGCCCCGCCGCGCCCGTCGTCGGTGACCTGGATCAGCAGCCGGTCTGCGGATTTCCAGACGTCGACGCCGGCGGTGTGGGCGCGGGAGTGCTTGCTGATGTTCTGGAGGAGTTCGGAGACGGTGAAGTAGGCGATGCCCTCGATGGCGGCGGCGGGGCGTTCGGGCAGGTCGACGGCGACCTTGACGGGGACGGTGCAGCGGGAGGCGACGGAGGAGAGTGCGGCGTCGAGGCCGCGGTCGGTGAGCACCGCCGGGTGGATCCCCCGGGCGAGGTCGCGCAGTTCCCTGAGGGCGAGCTTCACCTCGCCGTGCGCCTCGTCGACCATCGCGGCCGCGGCGTCCGGGTCCTCGGCGAGCTTCTCCTTCGCCAGGCCGAGTCCCATCGCCAGGGCCGCCAGCCGGGCCTGGGCCCCGTCGTGCAGGTCCCGCTCGATGCGCCGCAGGTCGGCGGCGGCGGTGTCGACGACCACCCCGCGGTCCGACTCCAGCTCGGTCACCCGGTGGGCCAGCCGCGACGGGCCGAGCAGCACGGCCACGAGCAGCCGGTCGACGGCGGTCAGCGCGCGGAACACCCAGGGTGAGGCCAGCGTCAGCAGCAGCCCGGCCAGGAACGTCAGCGCGATCTCGACGGGCGAGTCCAGGTGGAGGGCGTGGTCGCCGTTCTGGAACAGCTGGAGCCCCGGCTGGTCGGTGTACGCCGGGAAGACCCAGAACCAGAGCGGGTACAGCAGGAACGACCAGGCGCACGACCACAGCACCAGCGCCACGCAGAACGCGAACACCGCCCACGGGAACCACACCACCGCGTACAGCGCGTGCCGCCAGGCGCTCCCGCTGCCCAGCAGCGCCCCCATGGCCCCGAGCGCCCCGCCCTTGCGCCCCCAAACCGGTCCCGGAGCCGCGACGGAGACCCCCAGCATGGCGCGGACCCGGGTCCGCTCGATCCCGCCGAACCCGCGGCACATCAGGAGCACCCCGGCGAACACCGGCACCCCGAGGAAGGTGACGAGCAGGCCGGCGCCCAGGGCCAGCCCCGTGATCGCGAGCGAGAAGTACGCCGTGGCGAGCGGCAGCGAGAGCATCAGGTACCCGAACTCCCGCCAGGTCCGTCCGGCGACCGGAGCCCGCAGGGCCCGGCCGAGCGCCGTCCCGTGCGAGCCCGTGCTCCCCGTGGCGCCCTTCGCCCCCATGGCGTCCGTGGTGTCGCCGCCGCCCATGTCCCGCCCGCCCTTCGCTCGTCCCGTCACCCCACCACCCTGTCGCCCGGGGCCGCGCCGGACCATGCGGTGCGTCGGCCTGTCCGCAGGGGGGTTAGCCCCACCCGGAGGCCGCCGGGCTCAGCCGCGGGCGCGCCACGGCAGCTCCGCCGTGACCACCGTGCCCTGCCCGGGCGGCGAGTCCACGACGAAGACCCCGTCCACCGCGCCCAGCCGCTCCGCGAGCCCCGCCATTCCCGTCCCCACGGAGGGCGTCGCCCCGCCGCGCCCGTCGTCCGACACCCGGATCAGCAGCCGGTCTGCGGATTTCCAGACGTCGACGCCGGCGGTGTGGGCGCGGGAGTGCTTGCTGATGTTCTGGAGGAGTTCGGAGACGGTG